>JABIIH010000212.1 GCA_018649245.1 Rhodospirillaceae bacterium
CTTGTTCGGTGTTGCGGATGCGCCAGCCCGCTTTGGGAAATTTAACCTTGAGGTTTTCGATCCAGGTGGTGGCGCTTTCGCCCGCCGGCACGACAATGCGGTAGCGATAGCGGATCTGACTGCCGGGCTGTACCAATTCGGTGGCAGCGAGGCCTTCGGAAGAAATCATCAGCCGCGGCCCAAAGCTCAAGATATTGGCGACCCGGTCAGGCTCTTTTTCAATAATGCCGGTGAGACGAAAACTGCTTTCACCGACTTTGATGGCATCGCCAAGTTTAAGTTTTAATTTAACCAGCAGATTGCTTTCGGCGACCGCTCCCCACAATTTTCCATCGGGGTCATCTTGCTTTTTAAGGGCGTCGGTTAACGCCAGCCCGTTTTTGAGCGCCATCTTGCCGACCAACGGATAAGCCTTATCGACGGCTTTCAGCTCAACCAAGGTACGTTTGCCGCCACCTTTAGCCATCGCCCGCATCTCAATCGCTTCGGAGCTTTCCGCTGAGGCTCGGAAATGTGTCAGATGTTCTTTATCTGCCGGGCGATGCAACAGCCGCAGCGCAACATCTCCGCCCAGCAGTTTTTTGCCGTCCCGTTGCAGACCGCGCTCAATTGATTCCGAAAGGCTGCCAACCCCGGCAATGGCGGCGACGCCCAAAGCCAGACAGGCGACAAATATCCGAAAACCCTTGAGACCGCCGCGCAACTCACGCCGGGCAAGCTTCCAGGCAAGATGTGGGCTTTTTGTTTTTGTGCCGTTCACGCTTCTGCCCCGTCGCTGATTTTACCGTCGGCGAGGGTGATGATGCGGTCACAGCGCTCGGCCAGCAACCGGTCGTGACTGATCAGCATTAAGGTGGTGCCAGCGGTGTCATGGAGTTCAAACAATAAATCCATCACCGCTTGGCCGGTTTTGCCGTCTAGATTACCCGTCGGTTCATCGGCAAGTAAAATCGCCGGGCGGGTCGCAAAGGCGCGGGCGAGGGCGACACGCTGCTGTTCGCCGCCGGAAAGCTGACCCGGATAATGTTCGAGCCGGTGATCAAGTCCAACCGCTGCCAGCCGATCCCGGGCGCGTTCATCGGCGTCTTCAATACCGGCAAATTCTAACGGCACGGCGACATTTTCCAGGGCTGTCATGGTCGGGATAAGATGAAAATCCTGAAAGACGATGCCGACATTGTCGCGGCGAAATAGCGCCAAGGCGTCCTCATCCATTTGCCCTAAATCTATGCCTGCCGTCTCAACCTGGCCGGAAGACGCCCGCTCAAGCCCGGCGATCACCATCATCATGGTAGATTTGCCGCCACCCGAGGGGCCGATAATGCCGACAGCTTCGCCTTGCTCGACTGCCAGCGAAATACCGCGCAGGATGTTAACTTCACCCGCCGCACTTTCGAGAGTCAGGTGAACGTCCTTTAAACAAACAGCCCTATTGTTGGCTGAAGCGCTCGTTAGATTTGAATTCGAGTGTAGTTCGGACATATATTAAACTCATGTTTCTATTTCATTTAGTTCATAAGTCGCTTTCTCACAACTCGACAAGCCGTTTTTGGCTATTGGGGGTGATTCTCGCGATCTTTTTATCGGCCTTACTTTGGGGTAATTTACCGTCTCAGGCGGCAGAACCGGTCAAACTAATGATATTTGGCGATAGTTTGTCGGCGGGTTACGGTCTGCCCAAACCCGATTCCTTTACCGAAAAGCTAACCGAGGCCCTGAAACAGCGCGGTGTGAACGTGCAAATTGTCGCCTCCAGTGTGTCCGGTGATACCACTTCCGGCGGCAAGGCCCGGCTGGCTTGGGCTTTGGCTGATAAGCCCGACGCAATTTTATTAGAACTCGGCGCCAATGACGGTTTGCGCGGGATTGAGCCCGCCCTGTCGCGCGCTAATCTCGAGGATATCTTGCAGCGCCTGCAGCAAAGCGGTACCCGGGTATTGCTGGCTGGTATGAAAGCGCCGCCTAACCTCGGTAAAGAATACGCCCAAGAGTTCAATCGCATTTATCCGGAACTTGCGGCGCGATTTAAAATCCCGCTTTATCCGTTTTTTCTGGAAGGCGTGGTCGCCCGCGTCGAGTTAAACCAGGCAGATGGCATTCACCCCAATCCGCGTGGCGTCGACGAAATTGTAAAACGTATATTGCCGATGGTGGTCAAGCTAGTAAGATAGCCACCCAGCACTAGGAAAAATAAATATAATGTTTCAAACTGCCCATGCTCAAAACACCGATTGGGAATCTGCGCTCGATGATTGCCTACGGGAACTGGCGCCTAATCCTCAGGCGACGCTGGGTTTTGTCTATGTCACCGATGTGGTGGCGCCGCATTTTGCCGAGGTGCTCAAAGCTTTGAAAGACGAAACCGGAATTGAGCAATGGATTGGCAGTGCGGGTCTTGGTATCTGCGCCATGGGTCACGAGTATTTTGATGTGCCGGCGATTGCCGTCATGACAGCCGATTTACCCGAAGAGGCATTTGATATCATGCCGACCATCGATGCGGTTGATTTGCTGGACTATGATAGTGAACCGGTAAACGACAATTTTCTAAGCGGCCCGCCTTTGGTGCTGCTGCATGCCGATTGCGCCAATGCCGAGGTGCTGGAGATTATCGATGATATCGCCAATGAATCTGAAGGTTATCTGATTGGCGGGCTTACCACTTGTGCAACACCGAAACACCATGTCGCCGGCGAGGTTACCGGCGGCGGGGTGTCGGGGATTATTTTTAATCCTGAGATTCAGGTGGCGACAGCGCTGAGCCAAGGCTGCCGGCCGATTGGTGAGGTTCATGAAATAACCGAATGCAGCGAGAACTTTGTTATCGGGCTGGATGGCCGGAAAGCGGTTGAGGTATTCCAGCAGGATATTGGTGAAGTCCTGGCGCGCGATCTGCAAAAAGTCGCCGGCTATATTCATGCGGCCCTGCCGGTTGTCGGCTCGGATACCGGTGACTATGTAGTGCGCAACTTGATCGGCGTTGACGTCGAAGAGGGCGTGCTGGCCATTGCCGCACCGGTTGAACATGGCGACCATTTGATGTTTGTCAGCCGGGATGTCAATGCAGCCCAGCAGGATCTTGCCGATATGGTGGCCGGGCTCAAACACCGCGCTGGCAATAAAGTTAAAGGCGGGCTCTATATATCCTGTGTCGCCCGCGGCCCGCATATGTTTGGTGAAGATAATGCTGAAATGCAAATTGTGCAAAGTGTGCTCGGTGATGTGCCGGTGATCGGCATGTATGCAAATGGCGAAATATCCAACAACCGGCTCTATAGCTACACCGGCGTGCTGACGTTATTTATTTAATCAGGTGCGATAACGGTGCCGCGCGCGATCTCGATCAGGGTGCGGGCCAAGATATAGAGAATAATAAAACTCGAGACATGCAGAAGTATTGAGCCGAATTCCATCATGAGCGCGTTGTTGGTTGCATGGGCATAAATAATCATTGCGGCGGAAATCGTATCGAGCGGGAAAGTATAGGCCCACCAGCCCATGGAGAATTTCAGCCGCCAGAAAATCCGGATCATCGCCAGATTGAACAACAGCATAAAGAGCGCAAAATAAAAGGTGATGCGGACAAA
>JABIIH010000213.1 GCA_018649245.1 Rhodospirillaceae bacterium
AAGCGATACCGGCCAAGGAAATTACATTGATCGAGCGGCCGAGTGCGGCCATGGCAACGAATGAACCAATCACGGACACAGGGATTGCCAGGGAAATAATGACCGTCGCTCTGATCGAGCGCAGGAATAGCATCAAAATAAGTGCTGCTAACAATCCGCCAACAAGGATGTTTTGTTGCACCAGACCGATCGCCGAGTTGATGTAAATCGTGTCATCATGGACTTGACGCAGGACCAGGCCAGCTTGTTTCATCGCGCCGTCGTTGAGCTCTTTGACGGCGGCCCGCACATTTTCCATCACTTCAATGACATTGACGCCAGTATCACGAACAACATTGGAAACAATAGATTTATTGCCGTTATTGAGGATGTAGGTGTGGGCTTTTTTAAAGCTGAAACTGATCTCGGCAACGTCCGAGACGCGCACGCGCGCAATTCTGCCAGAACTCTGATCTACCTGGGTCCGAATAATTAAATTATTAATTCGATCTTCATCAACCAACTCATTGTCGGTGCGAACGATATAACGGCGTTTGCCTTCTTCAACGACGCCCGCTGAAACGGAAGCATTGGCATTGCGCATCGCATTGACAACGTCTGGCACGGCTAAACCAAAGCGCGCCAATTTTTGCGGATCAACAATAACTTGAATTTCGCGGCGCTTGCCGCCGTAGATATTTGCCAGTGCAATGCCCGGAATGCGTTCCAGCCGGTCAGCCAAAAAGTCTTCAAGGAAGGCACCGTAAGTCTGAATGTCTCTTTCATTGCCGGGAAGTTTGTTAACCACAAACCAGGCAATCGGGTTGTCTTCTGAATCCCGGGTGCGGATACGCGGCTGTTTGGCATCATCAGGAATACCGGAAATATTGGTCAGCGAATTACCGATCAACATCAGCGCCTTATCCATATTGGTGTCGATCGAAAATTCGAGGCGGATGCGAGAAAGACCATCACGGCTGGAACTGGCAATTTCTTCCAAACCATCAAGGCCGGTCAGGGCTTCTTCCTGGCGCGTTGTAATCTCGCGTTCAACTTCGGTTGGCGAAGCACCCGGCCAAGCCGTAAAGATCGCGACGACCGGTTTACGTAAATCCGGCGTCAATTGTATTGGGATCAATTGTAAGGCAACAAACCCCATCAAAACGATCATTAAAACGACAGATAAAACCGCAACCGGTCGTTTAATGGCAAGTTCGATCAAAGGCATCAGGAAGCACTCCCAGCTTTCTCACGGAAGAATTTTTGTTTTTCTTCCGGGCTCATCGAAAAGAATTTCTGACGTTCCTCAGGGCTTAAGCTTTGAATGATGGCGCGGCGTTTCTCGCGTGGTATGCCGCCAGCTGCACCACCACCTTGTTGGCCGCCACCGCGTTGGGGTGGGGTTGCCGCCTTTGCGCCGCCACTGCCGCTACCCGCTTTACTGCGCGACTGGAAGAAAGCGCGTTTTTCATCCTGGCTCATGGCGAAGAATTTCTGACGCTCTTCCGGGCTCAGGCTTTGAATAAGGGCGCGGCGATTGGAATTGCCACCAGGACGTCCGCCTTGACCACCCTGTTGCCCACCGGGGCGACCGCCAGAACTGTTGGCACTTGGCTGGCCACCTGAGCGATTGCCCGAAAATCCACCGGGGCGTCCACCGGAACTTTTGACCCGAACCCGTTGGCCGGGACGCAACAATTCGTTGCCTTTAATGACGACTTTCTGACCCGGGCGTAGACCGGATAGAATTTCAAACTTACCACCAAATGATTCGCCGATTTCAATAGCCGCTGGGCGGACCGTACCATTTTGAAAGACGTAAACAACTTTACCCGATTGACGATTCACAATTGCGTCTTTCGAGACGGCGATTACGGTGCGGGTGTCGCCTTGGGGCACTTCGAGGACGACACTTTGGTTGGCAACAAGTTTAGCTTTAGCGCCTGATAAATCCGGCGATAATCGAACGGCTCGGGTACGGGCGAGGGGGTTTTCATCCGGGATGATGGCACGAACCGCCGCTTTAATCTTGGTGTTGTTATCAAGCTGGATATCAATTACCCGGCCTTCGGGAACGCCTGATAGGCGGATTGAAGGCACATCTGCTTCGATCTCTAACGACTCGTCATCCATCAGGGTTACAATTGGCGAGCCGGCATTAATATAAGCGCCGGGTGAAACATGACGCACCAAGATTGCCCCGGGATAAGGCGCCCGGATAGTGGCATCTTTCAAATCAATGCGGGCCAGATCGCGTTGCGCGCGGGCCCGTTTTAACGCCGCTGCGGTTTCATCGACCGCCGATTTGGCTTTGACGACTTCTTGCTTCTTATCTTCAAATCGGGCCTGACTGAAGGCGGCGGATTTACGCAGGCGTTGCAGACGTTTGAGTTCTTGACTTACCAGCCCAACTTGAGCTTGCGCCGTTTTCCACTTAGCGCGGGCGGCTAATACATCTGCACTGCGAAGTTCAGCTTCTAATTTGAGGCGGTCAACATCAAGTTGCGCCAATACCTGACCGGCTTTAACACGGTCGCCAACTTCGACAAAAATTTTCCGGACACTTCCTTTGATACGCGCAGCAATGGCGCTTTTTTGACTGGCCACGAGGCGACCGGTAATCGGGAAAGTTTGTACCAAGGGTTCGCGCACGACTTCGCCAAGCTCAACCAAGGTCGGTGGGCGGCCACGGCGTCTGCCACCTGGTCCACTAGGACGTCCGCCACTGGGAGGGCCAGCTGATTTAGAAGCGCCGCCACCAGATGCTTTTGCTTTAGCTTGAAAGAATTTTTGTTTGTCTTCCTGGCTCATGCCAAAGAATTTTTGGCGTTCTTCGTCAGAGAGACTTTGGATAATAGCGCGGCGTTGATCCTGGCTAAGACCTTGCGCTTGCGCGGTATCAATCGTCGCAATACCGGTGAGGATTAACGCCACCAGGCCAATCACGCTTACCAATTTAACTCGGCCAAAGGAATTGCCTTTGGATGTCGGTATTATAAAACTCATTTTAATAAAGTCTCCCACAACTTCTGAGAAAAATTCTTCCCAGGTTTATTTCCCTTCGAAACCTTAGTTTCGGCGATTTTATACCCCAATTGGGGTATAACGGATGAATTTTGAGATTCCGTCGCTATTTTTTAAAATTAATTATCGAAAATTGATAGCAAGTAATACCATTAAAAATGATCAAAAAATTACCGCCTCACCTTATTTTATGGCATTAGCTTAGATAATTATGCCGAAAACAGCAATCTTCCATACGTTTCGCAGGTGTCACTTTTAATTGAGAGCGGAAATCACTGTAATGTTTCCCATTTTTTGGCATTTTTTACTTCTGTTTCAATTTTTTGGGCGGCTGATTTAAGAGCTTCTAAATGCCGTTCAGCAATTTCTTCAGGTGTGGCGGCGGAGGATATGAAGGTGATAGCAAGAGTTGCAGCGACGCGGCTTTCATTCATGATCGGCACCGCGATGCTAGAAGTTTTGCGAAGAGTATGGAAACCGTCATCTCGTTTACCGTAGCCGTGTTTTCTGGTCCAATTAATCAAGTTTTGAACGTATGTTTTATTGTGCGCCAATTTGTCAAATTCGTCATCCGAGCGTTGCAGGCTCTCCAATATTTCCAGCCGTTCCGGCTCCGGACAAAAACTCAAATAAGCACGGCCTACCGACGTTACCAGCATCGGTAGACGCTCACCGACCGAGACCCAATCGATGGTGAAGGGGCTATAACTGCGTGTAGTTTCCCGGATATACATGGCGTCATTGAGGAAGGTAATAAGATCGACGGGCCAGGTGATTTCCTCGACCGCTTCTTGCAGGATCGGTGCAGCGATACTTTGCACCCAATCTTCATCGCCAAAGCCATCGCTGAGGCGGCGCACCAGATGGGTCAAATAATAACAGTCGTCAGATTTCTGCAATCGGACATAACCAAATGAGTCGAGTGCGGTGAGCAGGCGGTAAATGGCCGGCCGGGAAAATCCCGTGGCCTCTGCAAGCTCGGCGACCTTGGCGCCTTTGAGATGGTTGAGGGTTTCGATCAACACCAACAGACGTTCGGCGCTTTTCACTCCTTTATATCGTTGTATCGGAGGGCTCAATTTGCGTTACTTTCATCGTGCTGGTTTATTTGTGACACAGTAATGTTTGACCGCATTGCGTACAATCGAAAAGGAGGCATTTGCGTGACCACCCATTTTTATTCGCACCCGGTTTGCCTGAGCCATGAGCCGGGACCGCACCACCCCGAATCACCGGACCGGTTGAAAGCGGTCATGCAAGTGCTGGCGAACTCTGAATTTGATGGACTGGTGCGATTTGAAGCTCCGGAAACGACGCCGGATGTCATCGCCCTGATGCATGATTCGGGATATGTCGACCATATATTGGCATCTGTCCCAGCCAATGGTTATGCCCAGCTTGATCCCGATACGATTTTATCTCCGGGCTCGGGTGAGGCGGCGTTGCGTGCGGTCGGCGGTATTTGCCAGGCGGTTGATGATGTGATCTCAGGCCAAGCCGACAACGCCTTTTGCGCCCTGCGCCCGCCCGGGCATCACGCCGAGCACGCTCAAGCCATGGGCTTTTGTTTATTTAACAATATCGCCATTGCCGCCAAACATGCTCAGGTCAGCCATGGTCTCGATAAAATTGCTGTGATTGATTTCGACGTTCATCATGGTAACGGCACCCAACATATGTTCGATGCCGATGCGAGTTTGTTCTACGGCTCCAGCCATCAATTTCCGGCTTATCCGGGTACCGGCGCTGCATCAGAAACCGGCGTCGGCAATATCGTCAACGTGCCGCTGAGCCCGGGCAGCGGATCTGAGCCATTCCGCGCCGCCTATACGGATGTTATTTTACCGGCGCTGCGGGAGTTTAATCCCGATCTGTTATTGATATCCGCCGGCTTCGATGCGCACATCCAAGACCCGCTCTGTCAGCTTAACGTCACCACCGCAGATTTTGCTTGGATAAGCGAAGAGCTTTTAGCCGCCGCCGATACCTGCTGCGATGGCCGCCTCGTCTCGACCCTCGAAGGCGGCTATGATTTGGAGGCGCTGGCCGAAAGTGTCGCGGTGCATGTCGGAGAGATGATGGCTGAGTAGTCAGTGCAAGTATTTCTGTTTGCCGGATGGGGGAACGGCAGCGTACACTTCGCGCAAAATTAATCGCACAATTTTGATGTAAATATTGGTTCAGGGGTTGGGCAAAATGGCCACAGAAAAAGCTGATGAAAAGGCTGGCGAAAAAGCTGAAAATAAAATTCCGGCAGATATCAAAAAAATGAGTTTTGAAGACGCTTTGGCTGAGCTTGAGGAAATTGTCGGCGATCTCGAACAAGGCGACAATAAACTCGATGAGGCAATCGGCGCTTATGAACGAGGCACTTTGCTGAAAAAGCATTGTGAGGCCAAACTACACGAAGCCAAGGCGCGGATTGAAAAAATTTCGGTTGGACCGGACGGTGATGCTACAGCAGAACCGGTTGAGATTTCATAGAGGCAGCGTTTATTGAACGATTTTACAGATGCCTTGGCCGATGTGACGGCCGCAACTGAGACGGCGCTGCTGAAACTAATTCCCGTTGGCAGTGGCCCCGAATCGCAAGTCATTGAGGCGATGCGCTATTCCGTGATGGCGGGCGGCAAGCGGTTGCGACCTTTTCTGGTGTTGGCCTGTGCCGATCTTTTTAATGTCTCACGGTCTTGTTCCGAGCGTGTCGCGGCGGCGCTTGAAATGGTGCATACCTACTCGCTGATCCATGATGATTTACCGGCGATGGATAATGACGATCTGAGGCGTGGCAAGCCGACCTGTCATATCGAGTTCGATGAGGCGACGGCAATCTTGGCAGGTGATGCCTTGTTGACCTTGGCGTTTGAAGTGATGAGCGATGTGGATACCCACGATTCAGCGAAAGTGCGTGCCGATTTGGTGCTCGAAGTTGCCCGCTCTATCGGTGCCCATGGCATGGTCGGCGGGCAGATGCTTGATCTGGTCGCTGAAGATCACGCTCTCGGCGTTTCTGAAATTACCCGGCTACAACGCATGAAGACCGGCTCGCTGATAAATTGTTCCTGTCAGGCTGGTGCTATTCTTGGCAAAGCGAGTGATACCCAACGTCATTTATTGAGCGCCTACGCCCATGATATTGGTCTCGCTTTTCAAATTGCTGACGATCTTTTGGACGTTGAGGGCGATGAAAATGAACTCGGTAAAGCGATAAATAAGGATGAAGCTGCTGGCAAAGTGACCTTTGTTTCGCTATTAGGGGTCGAGCGCGCCCGCGAACAGGCCGAGATATTAACCGATCAAGCAATGAAACATCTTGAGATTTTCGGTGAAAAAGGCAATCTTCTCCGAGATTTGGCGCAATTTGTGATAGATCGCCGCAAATAACATATTATAATTGGATAATACAAATTATAAAGAATGCCTGAAACCTGCCAGGGAAAGGATAAAGTGTGACGGAGCATAGTAAAACGCCGTTACTGGATACAATTACGGAGCCGTCGGACATACGCGGCTATTCAGCTGACCAGCTTAAGCAGCTGGCCGATGAATTGCGGACGGAAACCATTGACGCCGTTTCAATTACCGGCGGCCATCTTGGCGCCAGTTTGGGGGTGGTAGAGCTCGCTGTGGCCCTGCACCATGTCTTTGACACGCCCCATGATCGTTTGATTTGGGATGTCAGTCATCAAGCCTATCCGCATAAAATATTGACCGGTCGGCGTGACCGTATTCGCACCCTGCGTCAAGGCGGCGGCTTGTCAGGATTTACCAAACGCTCTGAGAGCGAATATGACCCCTTTGGCGCGGCCCATAGTTCGACCTCAATCTCGGCGGGGCTTGGCATGGCGGTCGCCCGTGATCTTAATGGCGGCAATAATAATGTTGTGGCGGTTATTGGCGACGGCTCGATGAGTGCCGGCATGGCCTATGAAGCGATGAACAATGCTGGCTCGTCTGATGCGCGGCTGATTGTTATTTTAAACGACAACGATATGTCTATTGCCCCGCCGGTCGGCGCCATGAGTGCCTATCTTTCTCGCTTGATTTCATCCAAATCCTACCAATCGATCCGCCACTTCGCCAAAGAGATTGCTGAGAAATTACCTCGGCGGGTTGAGGAAACTGCCCGCCGGGCAGAAGAATATGCGCGCGGTATTTTAACCGGTGGCACGCTGTTTGAAGAACTCGGTTTTTTCTATATCGGCCCGGTTGATGGGCACAATATCGATCACCTGCTGCCGCTTTTAAAGAATTTACGTGATGCCGAAGAAAGTGGCCCGGTACTGCTCCATGTGGTGACCGAAAAAGGTCATGGCTATGAACCGGCTGAGCAATCGGCAGACAAATATCATGGTGTTGGCAAGTTTGATGTGGTGACCGGCAAACAGGATAAGCCGAAATCCAATGCGCCATCCTATACCAATGTATATGCCGAGGCCCTGATCCAGGAAGCCGAGAAAGACGATAAAATAGTTGCGATTACGGCGGCGATGCCCTCCGGCACCGGCCTCGACAAGTTTGGTGACGCCTTCCCGGATCGCACTTTTGATGTTGGTATCGCCGAGCAGCATGGTGTGACTTTTGCAGCTGGCATGGCGACTGAGGGCTACAAGCCGTTCGCCACGATTTATTCGACCTTCCTGCAGCGCGCCTATGACCAAGTGGTCCATGATGTCGCCATTCAAAAGCTGCCGGTGCGCTTTGCCATTGATCGGGCAGGGCTGGTCGGTGCGGATGGCGCCACGCATGCCGGCTCGTTCGATATTGCTTATCTTGCCTGCCTGCCGGATATGGTGGTGATGGCGGCGTCTGATGAAGCTGAGCTAAAACACATGGTCGCGACGGCGGTGCAAATTGATGACCGGCCATCGGCGTTTCGTTATCCACGCGGCGAAGGTCTCGGTGTTGAGATGCCTGAAATCGGCGCGCCATTGGAGATCGGCAAGGGCCGCATCTTACGTGAAGGTACTTCGGTCGCACTTTTGACCTTAGGCGGCCGTCTGGGCGAGGCTTTAGAGGCGGCCGATGAATTAGCCTCCCGGGGCTGGTCTACTACAGTTGCTGATGCGCGTTTCGCCAAGCCGCTCGATCAAGATATGATTTTGCGCCTCGCCAAAGACCACGAAGTGCTGATCACCATTGAAGAAGGCTCGATCGGCGGGTTTGCTGCCCACGTTATGCAGTTCCTGGCCAATGAAGGCGCTTTCGATAAAGGCCTGAAATTCCGCGCCATGACCCTGCCGGATATATTTATCGATCACGATAAGCCGGAAAAACAATACGAGTTGGCCGGCTTGAAGCGCACCGATATTGTCGCCACGGCGATGATGGCGCTGGGTGAAGTTGGTGAAGGCCGCGAAGGCATTACGCCCGCCAGCGCTTAAAGCTGCGAGATGGCTGCTGTTCCCAAACGAAGATTAGATCAACTCCTCGTCGAGCGCGGGCTTGCTGAATCACGATCCCGTGCCCAAGCCCTGGTGATGGCCGGGCTGGTCTATAGCGAGACCAAGCGGCTCGATAAAGCCGGTACGCAAATTGCCGAAAATACCCCGTTGGAAGTTAAAGGTCAGGATCATCCCTGGGTGTCGCGGGGTGGGCTTAAACTAGATCATGGGCTGGACCATTTTCAAATTGATGTTACCGATGCCACTTGCCTCGATGTCGGGGCCTCAACCGGCGGCTTTACGGATGTGTTGCTGAACCGGGGTGCCGCCAAAGTCTACGCCGCCGATGTTGGGCATGGCCAGCTTGCCTGGAAAATTCGCAATGATGAGAGAGTGGTCGTGCTGGAACGCACCAATGCGCGTCATATTACGGCGGACGAGGTGCCGGACGAAATTGATTTTATCTGCTGTGATGCCAGCTTTATCGGCCTGCAAACCATCCTACCGGCACCGCTGAGCTTGGCTGGCGAAAATGCGCAGATGATTGCGTTGATTAAGCCGCAATTTGAAGTCGGTAAAAGCCAGGTCGGCAAAAAAGGCGTGGTGCGTGATCCGGCGCTGCACGAAGAAGTCTGTGACCGTATTTCGGCCTGGCTGGATGGCTTGGCGGATTGGCACGTTTTGGGCATTGAAGAAAGTCCGATCACCGGGCCTGAGGGAAACAAAGAATTTCTCATCGCGGCGCGAAGAAATTCAGGGCAACAATAGTAAAACCCCGCGGGTTCAAGACCTCACGGGGTTTTCAGCATTTTAGCTGTTCTTCCCAACAATATCGTCGGGGATTTCATCAGACGCTACGAACGTCTGGTACGATTTTTAAATTTTCTGTATGCCGGCCCCCTCATGACAAGGAGGCCAAATGTGACCAGGTGGATCAATCGGGGAATACATACCCATCTACCTTCCTTGTTCGGGTTAAGCCATTAGCAGCGAAAAGCATTATAGCAAATTTTGCGTTTAAATACTACCTATCGCTGGTAGTAAATTATGCAGAGACCCGGTTATTTATTTGTCGTGAATCTTCGGTATAACGATAACAGCGGAAGACCCAGTTGAGCTTGTCGTTGTTAAAATATGTGAATTCGTGCGGTGAAATATACTCCCAGACAATTTCGCCTTCGGGGGTGACTTCAAAAAAACGGCCCCAAACGCCTTCACAGATCAAGGTGTTGCCATTGGCTAGGCGTTGGGCGCCGCTGATATGTGGACTGAAAAAAGAAAACGGTGGTGAGCCTTTATACTGCCAGACAATTTCTTTGGGTTTAGGATCAAGCTCGATGACGCGCGAATGGGGGAAGGTGGCGGTACTAAGGCCATTGGCAAAAAACAGGAAGTTACCATTGTCCAGCATTTGCGCATCGTGTTGCATACCCCAAGTGAGGTCGCTCATCTGCCAATTAAATTTTTTGGTTTCCCGGTCGATAACGGCGACCATACTGTTGCGCCGCAGGCTGACCAGCACATCGCCATTGGGCAGCGGAAAACATGAATTCATATGGGCAAATTCGGCGCGCGGCACTTCAAGGTGAAGAGGATAATTTTCGATCTCCATATCCTGCATATGCCATTCCCAAACGACGTCGCCCTTGGGCGTCACCTCTTTTAGATAGTCGCTGAGGATGCTGCCGTCATTGTGCTCCGTGCCGGCGATGCCGCCTTGAACACGGGTCGCCTTGTCAGGGTCCATTTCCTCCCAGCCGATATAAAGCAGATTGCCATTGTCGAGGCGCCGCATATCGTGATGTTGAGCGTGATCAATATATTCTGAGACCACGCCGCCGTCCCAATCATATTCCCGGATAAAGCCGCCCTTGCCGTTGACGCCAGTTGGTCCTTCGGGGCTTCTCTCAGCGGTCAATAGATTGCCATTTTCCAGGAGATAAACATTACCGCCAACGGGCTCACCAAGCGCCCATTCGTGTACGGTATCGCCGGCCATGTTGAGGAGATAAGCGTTATGCGCCTCAAGTGGTGCAAACAGTGTCAATCCTGGACTTGCCTTTGACGGGTCGCAGGTAAGGAGCCCAGTTTGAGTGATGCGCATGGTGTGTTCCCCAAAATTTTCTATGTTATAATAAGCTATAACATTTACCTTAAAATCAGGGGAGGGGGGAG
>JABIIH010000122.1 GCA_018649245.1 Rhodospirillaceae bacterium
CCAAATAAGATTTAATCCGCGCCAAGGCCGCAATCATGGTTTTATTGCCGGCCGCAAATCCAATACGCCAACCCGGCATCGAATAAGTTTTACTCATCGAGGTAAACTCAACCGCAATATCCCGCGCCCCAGGAATTTCCAAAATAGAAGGCGGCGGATTGTCATCAAAGAACACTTCCGCATAAGCCAGATCGGACAGGATATAGATGCCATGATGCTTACAGAAGTCGACCACCTGACCATAAAAATCGAGATCGGTCGTAATCGCGGTCGGGTTGTTCGGATAATTCAGCACCACTGCTGTTGGTTTCGGCACAGAATGAATGACCGCGATCTCCAACGCCTTCAGATAGTCCTGATCGGGAGCGACCGGTACATTGCGAACCGCAGCGCCGGCAATAATGAAACCAAACTGGTGGATCGGATAACTCGGGTTCGGCACCAATATCACATCACCAGGTGAGGTGATCGCCGAGGCTAAATTCGCCAAGCCTTCTTTCGAGCCCAAGGTCACGATCGCTTCTGAATTGTGATTGATATCGACATTAAACCGCTTGCCGTAATAGGCGGCGATGGCTTTGCGCAATCCGGGAATACCACGCGACGCCGAATAGCGATGGGTCCGTGGATCCTCAATAGTTTCCACTAATTTTTCGACAATGTGACGGGGCGTTGGTTGATCGGGATTACCCATGCCGAAGTCGATAATATCTTCACCGGCCGCTCGGGCACGCGCCTTCATTTCGTTGACTTCATTGAAAACGTATGGCGGTAACCTTTTGATCCGATGGAATTCCTGTTCCATTGCCCTAGCTGCCCAATCTTATAATCAGGCGTCCTTTCGATATAAAATTAATGACTGGCTCGCCCTCTTTTACGAGAGCAAGCCTTCCCAAATAGTCCTAAACGATGGTTTAGCGCCGAAACGCCAGAAGAACCAGCTAGAAATCGATATAAATCTCTGTCCGGCGATTTCCCGCTTCACCCGAAGGCATATATTCGTAATAGCGGGGTTCACTATCAGATACGGAGCCAACAAACAATTTATTTGCTTTGACGCCCATTTTCACAAGTGCATTAGCAACTCGCTCAGCCCGAGCAGTTGAAACCTCAAAATTAGCCATTTTATGACGGATCGGATCATTTGTTTTAGTCCGGCTGCTGGCATGGCCAACAACGCGCAGCGTGCCACCAACTTGCTTATGCTGCGCCAACACCTGACGCAATACCCGGCGGGCCCGAGATTTTACTTGCGAAGATCCATTGTCGAACATAATCGTGGCAACTTGATAAGAACCTTGCAAACCATTGGGGTCAAAATCACCTAACGAACGCACTCCCGCGACATTAACGTTTCCGGCAGGGGCGCGTGATCTTACCTGACGGGCTTGGGCCCGCCCACCAAAGGTTTGAACACCGCTGCCGGAAACCACGACCGTGGCAGATTGGTTGAAATCGCTGCCGATACCAGGAATCGAAGCCATTTGCGGCGAGTTTGGATTCACATTTGGTATTTTCAGCATTGCTGAAGGCGGTGCGACACGCAACTTTGGTGATACAGATGATTGAGTTTGCGACCGAAGTGACGTCACAGGTTCCGGTTTCGGCGCCGGCTTTGGCGCAACTTTTGGCATTGCCTTAACGACCGGTTTTGGTTTCGGCGGCGCGGCACGTATCACCACAGGCGCCTTTGGTTGGGGAGCCGGTGCCGGCTGCAAATTCACAGCTGGCGGCGGAGGTGCGGGTAGCGGATTAGCAGAATCGCCTTGGCGGCGGATAACATCACCGGAATATTTGCGTGCTTCTTCGCGGTCAGCCACTAATCCCTCGGCGATGCGTTTTCGTTCTTCCGCCACCGTCGCTGTTGGCTTTGGCGGCACAGATGAAAGTTTCGGGAAGGGCTCATTTTCTCCCGGCACTGATTTGTCCGAAGATTTTTCCGGATCCTTTTTCTTTTTCTCATCATCGCCGGAGATGGCGTCGCGAGCACTTTTATACCATTCGACCGGATTTATAGCGTCCGGTACCGATGAACAACCTGTCAGCATGACACTCAAAGCAACAGTGACCAGTAATTTGCGCGAAAAAAATCCATTTCTTGAATTTTTAAAATACATCATTTCCTCAATCCCCTAGAGAATTCCCTCATTTATAACGAATCAGCAGCGACAATGGCGTAATTTCGTTAACAGGTTACGAACAATCCCCTAGTAATCCTAATTAATTAACCGCCGAGCGACTTTAATGTGAAATCAACGCTATTATAAACTATTTTCCGCCGTATCATGGAAAATGTCTCGATACGGCAAAATTTATGCCCGTGCAATAACTCTTTAAATTAGTAATCTTTGATGCTTTTCGAGGCGCTGCATGCCGTTCAAAGCAGACTGCGCAAAAACAATATTAATTTCATTTCAATTATGTAACAACCTTGCATTGACAATTGCCATAATTTCGCCTATTTCGCCCCCCACTTTAATATATTATGAGCGATAGTCTCCTGTTCAAAAACATATCCAACCTGGAAGCCAACATATGAGCTTTGCCGACCTTGGTCTCAGCGAGGAGGTTCTTAAGGCCGTATCCGATGCTGGCTACAGTGAACCAACCCCGATCCAAGAAAAAGCCATCCCGACCGTCTTAATGGGCCGCGACATTTTAGGCTGCGCCCAGACGGGCACAGGCAAAACCGCATCCTTCACGCTGCCGATGATCGATATTCTGGCCAATGGCCGAGGCCGGGCTCGGATGCCGCGCACTCTTATCTTGGAACCGACCCGAGAATTGGCGGCACAAGTTGCCGAAAATTTTGATACCTACGGCAAATACAACAAGCTGACCAAAGCCTTGATTATGGGTGGCACTTCAATGGTCGAGCAAAATAAGTTGCTGGATCGTGGTGTCGATGTGCTGATCGCCACACCTGGCCGTTTGCTGGATCTGTTTGATCGCGGCGGTTTGTTGTTGAGCGACGTTAAAATCTTGGTGATCGATGAAGCCGACCGGATGCTCGATATGGGCTTTATCCCGGATGTTGAAAAGATCGTGTCCTTGCTGCCGAAAATCCGCCAAACGCTGTTTTTCTCAGCGACCATGCCGAAGGAGATCAAACGCCTGGCCGATGCATTTCTTATGAATCCTAAGGAAATCACCGTTGCCCCACCAGCGACGCCGGTTGCGACGATCACTCAGGGGCTTTATATGGTTGACCACCGGGCAAAGCGTGACCTTAGCGGGCTGCAAAAGAAAAAGCGCGATGCGCTACGTCAAATTATCAAGCAGGAAGATGTCAAAAACGCGCTGGTTTTCTGCAATCGTAAAAAAGACGTCGATATCCTCAATAAATCCTTTCTCAAACATGGCTTTAATTCAGCGACGCTGCATGGCGATATGGTGCAGTCGGCGCGGATGGCAACCATGGCTAAGTTTAAGGAGCGTGGATACGACTATCTCATTTGCAGTGACGTCGCCGCGCGTGGCCTGGACATCGACGACCTCAGTCACGTCTTTAATTTTGATGTTCCCATGCATGCTGAGGATTACGTTCATCGCATCGGCCGTACCGGTCGGGCCGGTAAACAAGGCCGTGCCTTTACCCTCGCCTGGCGTGAAGACAAAAAGTTTATTGATGCGATTGAAAGATTAATCGGCAAGGCAATTCCGCCGCTTGAAATTGACGGCGCAAAAGCAACTACGAAAACCACCGAGACTAAACCCGAACCTAAAGAAGAACGCAAAAGTAGAAGCAAACCTGCTGCTCCGAAAAAAGCCGCTGCTGAAAAAGCGGAAAAAAAGCCGGCACCTCGCCGAACACCTAAAAAGCAAATCGCAGAACCCGTTGCTGACGACACGCCGGTTGATGGTTGGGGTGATCATGTCCCGGCCTTTCTGATGCGTCCCGTAAAGTCGTAAAGTATTTCCAAACATTAGCGCCGCAAATCCAAGAATTTCCGCTGTTACCTAGATCCCGGAAAACCAGATACGCGGATCAAGCCTGCGCAGACACAAAAAATTTGGCCATACGGAAACCCGGTATTTTCGGTATGGGAAGTAACTTACGGTTTAAGCGCGATAGCAGGGGGTTTTTAGCCGCTTTCAACCGGTAAATTGGACGCATGCAGATGGACCAACAGCCATTTTTTTTGCCGCTTTTCAAAAACTATTGAACGCCGAGAAAAGTGTGTCGGTCGGTTGAGATGAAAGGTAACCAATGCTGCGACACCAATCATCTGAATTTCAAAATTTTGAGGCTGTAGATTCAAATAGGGAGGGCCGTCTGAATTGCAACGTTCTTGGTCAAAGAACGGCTCAAACGCGTCCCTTATCTCAGCTATGCCATTTAACCGATTTGGTACGTTGGCAAACGGCATAAACATCGTCGCATCCTGCGCAATTGCCGCGCAAAAAAGGTCCAAATCGAGATTGTCAAAGGCGGTGAGAAAACTAACCGAAGCTTCTTTGACTTCGGCCCATGCTGCGTTATCGTTCATTCCCGATACTTCCGTTGTCCAATTTCTGTTCACCATTGCTCGTAATGGTTAGGAATCTCTGTAAGCAACCTACACTCAAAAGCGGACTTTAAAACGCATACGGAAACCAACTGTTTTCCGTATGCCCTTCGAGCCATCAATCAATCCGCTCACTTCCCCATGATGATTTTAGCGGTTTCTTTTGGCAGAGACTGCATTAAGTGGTGATGGATTTGAAGTTCAACTGTTTGCCAATCTTTTTGTTGTCGTGTCCAATCGGCAAATTGATAGAAAGGAGTGGCTTTTTTCTCGGTCGCGAGAACATATACTTTGTCTGCGATTTTTAGATGATTGCCTTCCAGTTTTAGTTTTTGGGTGAAAGTGCCCAGAGGTTGGGCGGATGAAAGGCTTTCGATCCATTCTCGGTCTTCAGCCGACACCGTATCGGCAATGCTGCCTTCTGGTCGAGGTACCCGCCATCCTTCACCTTGTTCTTTGGCAAGATTGAACATTTGCTCTTGTTGGGCGGGTGTTGTTAAGTCGTTGAGGCATTGTCCATTTTCGGGCAAAAAAGCATCTAGGTAGACGATGCGGCTGATTTTTTTGTATTCCCGATCAGCAACACCAGTTATCACCATGCCGCCATAGCTATGGCCAACCAATACAAATTCTTCAATACGTTCCCATTTTATAATGCCCAATACGTCTTGGATATGAGTTTCAAGATTAATGTCAGGGTTGGCAAGGTGTGAGCGTTCACCTACCCCGGTATAGGTAGGAATAAAAACTTCATGGCCTGAGGCTCGAATAATTTCGGCAACTCTTCTGTAACCCCCGCCGCCACTCCAGGCTCCATGGCATAATACAAATGCTGTCATAATTCTATTTAATCCAATTCATACCAAAACCGACTGTTTTCCGTACTCAATGGTAGAAACCAAACAGGCTCACCTTCTGCCTATAAAGTTCAAAATTTCTCTCTCTAATTGCCCAGTGGAGACACATCTTCCATTTTTGGATACTGGCCGTCCATCCCAGAAATCTTTACCTGAAAGCACATACTCACCAAAGAAATTCACATTTACCTGAGATTTTTGTAGCCCAAGTTTTCGCACCGTTACATTTAGTGTTCCTGCGCGAGACATAGATTGATCAAGAATTGCCGTTGTCTTTATCTCACCACAATCAAGATGCGCATCACTAACTCTGAGTTTGTATCGCGCCGTCAATAGTCCCGACGGTTTTTCAATTTTTTCGATTTTTACATTGTGGTTGGCAAACCAATCAACTGCTCGCGCCCAGGTGTTCTCAAATTCATTATCATAAACCTTGTTTTTTACGATCCTCGTTGCCTGGGGTTCAACTACCGTCGCACTCGCACATGCAACCAATGTCGTCGCTATCACTCCTACGATTAAATATTTAAATATCATCACCATCCCCATCTATTAAGGCAGCTAAAAAATCCCTGATGTTCAATGCTACTGGAAATAATCTTTGGCTGAAAACATATAATTAGTTACACTTTTTAGAACGTGTACGGAAAACCCCCTAAAAATGGGTCAAAATGGGTCGCGGAAGTGTGCGGTTTGATGGATGGCCCAATAATCTCAATGGGGGGGTACGGAAAACGGTTGGTTTCGGTATGCTCTGATTTTCATATCTTCTTTCCGCTCATTGCGAACTTCTTAGTTCATATAGCTATCGGGTCACCGCTCCCGCTTTCTTCAAAACATTTCAGAAATATCATAGCTCAATCTGATACATTTAAATTTTCAGATTTTCTCTCCTTAAAAAGCCGGTTATACAGGTTGCGGTAAAATCATGTATAATACCAAAAGGTTATTCATTTGGATTCTAAATGAATCCTGGGGAGTAAAAAATGCAGACCGTTTTCGTCCAAGTAAAATGTGAACTCGGCCACGTTTATAAAGTTGCTGAAGAAGCCATTGAGAGCGTCGACAAGATATCGGAAATTCATTCAACTTCCGGTCAATTCGACCTGCTGATTAAATGTTATTTGGACGATGCCGATGATATTGGCCACTTCATCAGCGATAAAATTCAGACTCTGCCTGGCGTAAAAGACACTTATACGCTGATAACCTTTAAAGCCTTTTCTTAAAATCGAATATCCTTAGGCACTGCGTCCGATGACAACGGCAATAAATTTCGATGGTCATACCGAGGACGACAACCGGCCACTCGGCATAGATGTTGCCACCCGTGAATTTGTCCGCGCCTTTTTTCGCCATGCCAGCCAAGATACCTTTCCCGTGGTGTGTCCCCATGACGGGGCGCTCGGCCAGTTTAAACAATATGCCAGCGAAGAACGTGTCGACCCGGCCCGATGTGTCGGTGTCAACCAAAACGATGCCGATACCTTGGCAGAGGCAGGCCACCTGTTTAGATACGATCCCGGATTTTTAAAGCACATCTGGACACGACGGCAATTTGGCCAAAATCTCTACAGCATAAGCGGCCTCGTTCATGCCAGCTCTACCGATAGTGTGATGGATACAGTTGGCCAATATTTGACCGCGCCCACGCAAAGTTGGGATGCCCTGGTCTGTCCTTCTAATTCAATTAAAGCAGCGGTTATGACTGTCATCGAGCATTGGCAGGAATACCTCAAGGAACGCACTGGAGCGGATTTTAGGTGCCCCATGCAATTTCCTGTAATTCCTTTGGGAACAGATACGCGGCAGTTTGCTGAGATAACCAGTGATCAACAGCGGCTTAACCAACGACAGTCTCTCGATATCGAAGAAGATGAAATTGTCATCTTATTTGCCGGCCGCCTAAATTTTATCGCCAAGGCCAATCCCCTGCCCTTAATGCTGGGTGTTGAGCGAGCAGCGATTGAAGCCAAAACACCCGTGCGTTTGGTATTTTGCGGCTACTTCAACGATGAGCTGAGCGAACTGGGTTTCAAAGAAGCGGCGGCAGCGGTTTGCAATTTAGCGCGGGTTTCATTTATTCGCCATGGTGATGCAGAGTATCCGGATGGCTTTTGGGCCGGCGCTGACATTTTTTGCTCGCTGGCTGACAACATTCAGGAAAGCTTTGGTCTGACACCAATTGAAGCCATGGCCTCGGAATTGCCGGTGGTGGCATCCGATTGGGATGGTTACCGGGATACTGTGCGCGATGGGGTCGACGGCTACCTCATACCAACCTTGGCACCCCGCAAAGGGCTCGGCGATGATCTCGCCTATACTTATTTCTCGCGGCAAGCCACCTATGGCGATTACCTCGGCGCTACCCAACAGTCAACGGCAGTCGATATTGATGCGCTTACCGACGCCCTCAAACGTTTGATTGAAAATCCCAACTTGCGCCGGACCCTGGGCGCCGCCGGTAAAGAGCGGGCCAATGACAAATTTGCCTGGCCAAAAATAATTCTAGCGTATGAGGAATTCTGGCGCGAATTAGCTGATCGCCGCTCACGCGACAACAAGATCGCCGCCAAACGGGTTGGTAAACCCTTTCATCCATCGCGGCCTGATCCGTTTGATATGTTTGAAAGCTTTCCGAGTGCGCATTTTTCTGAAACGGGCGAGATCGAACTAATAATCAGCAATTGGTCCGAGGCGATGAAGCTGATTGCTCTCAAAACCGGTTTTGTTTACGCCGATTCTCTAATCGAGATAGAGGAAATGCCGTTTTTAATCGGGCATTTAGAGCCAGGTCGACCGGTGCCCATCAAGGTGCTGATCGGGCTGCTACCCCAGCTTGAAAGCAATGACCTAATTAGAACATTGAACTGGCTGACCAAGCTCGGAATTTGCCGCTATCATCCCTAAAACCCTATGGTCAGCATGGTTAAATTCAATTTCAGGCTGGAAAAATCCTAATTTAAGCACTAAATATAGCATCGTATGATGTACGCTCCAATTTGAGCGAAGAATATTTTCGGAGATTTTGAATGTTTATCCAAACTGAGATGATGCCTGATCCACTGCGTATGAAGTTTTTCCCGGGCGAGGCCGTGATGCCGACAGGCTCTGCTGAATTTCTTGATGAAGAAGCCGCCGAGCGCTCGCCGATTGCAACCCGCTTGTTTGAAGTGGACGGAGTTGAAACTGTGACGCTCTATGAAGAATTTATCATGGGGATCAAAGAAGAGGCCTTCGATTGGCAATTACTGAAGCCAGTGATCCTTGGCGCGATTATGGACCACTATACGGCGGGCGATCCGATCCTGCTGGGCGCCACCGTTGAAGACCTTGAATTGGAAGCCGCGCTCGAAGCCTTTTTTGAAGACGCTGATCAGGACTCCGAAGCAGTAGCTCAAATTGTTGAGCTGATGGAAAGCCGGGTTGCGCCAGCCGCTGAACAAATGGGCGGCGAAGTTATATATAAAGGCCTTAAGGACGGCGTGATCTATGTTGATTTCGTTGGCCCAACCTCAGCCCTCGCCGGCGGTATGACCAATATCTTCAGCCATTACCTTCCCGACGTTCGCGCGGTAAAAGATTTTCGCGATGCGATTCCGAAACCGGGCCTCGACACAGAGGAAGGCCGGGCAATCATACAAGTTCTCGATGAACGGATTAATCCGTCGATTGCCGGTCATGGCGGTCATATCTCACTGATTGATGTCAAAGATGATACGGCATATGTCCGGCTTGAAGGCGGCTGCCAGGGCTGTGGCATGGCCGATGTTACCTTAAAGCAAGGGGTTGAAGTCGAGATTAAAAATGCTGTGCCAAGTATTGTTGCTGTACTTGATTCAACGGATCATGCCGGTGGCACCAACCCCTACTACGCACCGGGCAAATAACAGCACCAAAACTGCGGGATAATCTCGTGCACGTTCTATTACTTTCGACTTATGATCTCGGCCACCAGCCGTTTAGTCTTGCTTCGCCCGCGGCTAAGTTACGGAGCGCCGGCGCGGGTGTTACCTGCAACGATCTTGCCATTGATGCGCTTGATGAAGAGGCCGTTAAAAAAGCCGGCCTGATCGGCCTTTATCTGCCGATGCATACGGCGACGCGGCTTTCGGTCGCTTTATTACCCCGCCTCAAAAATCTGAATTCAAAAGCCCACATTGTTTTTTATGGACTTTATGCGCCACTTAATGCGGATTATCTAAAATCCATCGGTGGCGACAGTTTTATCGGTGGCGAATTTGAAGATGGACTGATCGACATCTATCATAAATTGGTCACGGGCGAGAAACCATCTGCTATCCCGTTGATCTCAACCGCCAAGCAAGAATTCATCCGGCCTTGGCGCGAGGATTTGCCGAGCCTTGACCGTTATGCGCATCTGTATGTCGGCGATGGCAGCACCAAAATTGTTGGCTACACCGAGGCCAGCCGCGGCTGCAAACATACCTGTTGTCACTGTCCGATTGTGCCAGTTTATCAAGGTCGGTTTCGCATTTTACCGGTCGACATCGTGCTCGCCGATATCCGCCAGCAAATCGCCAATGGCGCCGAACATATTAGTTTTGGCGATCCAGATTTTTTTAATGGTCCACGTCACGCTATATCTGTCGTTGAAAATTTGCATGAAGAATTTCCGGATATAACCTATGACGTGACAATTAAAATTGAACACCTCCTGAAACATCAGGAACTATTGCCAAAACTGAAAGCGAGCGGCTGCCTCTTTATCACCACTGCGGTTGAATCGACCGAGGAAGAGATTTTAAGATTGCTCGACAAAGGACACTCTCAAGCTGACTTTAAACGCGCTACAGAAATTACGCGCGCCGCCGGGTTGACGCTGGCGCCGACCTTTGTGCCGTTTACGCCGTGGACTACTAAAGAAGGCTTTCTGCAGCTGCTCGAAACCATTGCCGGGCTCGATTTGATCGAGAATGTCGCGCCGATCCAGCTCGCCATCCGACTGCTTATTCCCAACCAATCCGCTCTACTGGATTTGACCGAAATTCAGCCACACCTCGATGGCTACGACGAGGAAGCTCTGAGCTATCGCTGGCGCAATAGTGATGAAACTGTCGAAGAGCTGTGCGCTGGCGTTCAAGAAATTGTTGAGGCGAGCGCCGAGAACAACCATTCCCGGCGTGAAACTTTTGCGGCGATTTATGCGGCGGCCTTGACGGCGTGTGACCGCCCGAGCAATGACCTGCCCAGCCTAAAAAGTGCACCCGGAGTCGCAATCCCCAGCATGAGCGAACCCTGGTTCTGCTGTGCCGAGCCGACAGCAGAACAACTCGCCCGGCTCTAAACATTTTTCAATTCGTTGACATTGTAATAAGTTACCCTGAGTTAACTTGTTACAATGTAGAATTCAAAAATGGCGCGTTTAATACTCCTAATTCCTTCGACATCTTATCGGGTAAGTGATTTCCTGAGCGCGGCTCTTCGGCTTGGCGTTGACGTAACAGTTGGCTCAGATCAACACCAAGTGCTGGAGGGCAACACGGGCAGCGGCACGGTCGCGCTTGATTTTGCTAACCCTAAAATGGCCGCAGCTGAAATTGAAAGCTTTCATGCCAGCCATCCCCTAACGGCAATCGTTGCTGTCGATGATGTTACCAGCCATGTCGCCGCTCTTGCCTCAAAAAATCTAGGCTTGCCGCACAATGATCCTGCTGCCGTTCGGGCCACAGGCAATAAATTATTATTGCGCGATGCTCTTACCAAAGCTGATTTACCCTCGCCGAAGCACCTAACTCTGGCGCTTGATGATGACCCGAAAATTTTCGCCGGGCGGGTTAACTACCCTTGCGTACTCAAACCTCTGAGCCTCTCGGCCAGTCGCGGTGTTATCCGCGCCAATAATGAGGCCGAGTTCTGCACGGCCTTTGAGCGCATAAAAAAATTGCTCAAATCGCTTGCCAGCAATCAAACCGAAATACTCGTTGAAGATTACATTGAAGGTGAGGAAGTCGCCCTGGAAGGCCTGATGGTTGAAGGCAAACTCACGGTCTTGGCGCTGTTCGATAAACCTGATCCATTAGATGGCCCCTATTTCGAAGAAACGATTTATATCACTCCGTCCCGGCAGCCGGATGATATTCAGCGCTCAATTAAAAATATGGCCGAGCAATCTGCTAATGCTATTGGCCTCTTAGAAGGGCCAATTCACGCAGAACTGCGCACCCGTCCACAGGCAAAAAACTCAAATGAAGCCGGACCGTGGCTGATCGAAATGGCGGCGCGTTCAATCGGCGGGCTTTGCTCTCGCAGTCTTAGCTTTGGTGATAATCTGACTCTAGAAGATATTATCCTTCGCCACGCAGTCGGTGAGCCGGTACTGCCGGATCTCGAAGCCGGTGCTTCAGGTGTGATGATGATACCAATTCCAAAAGCCGGTATCTTGGAACGGGTCGATGGCACGCTGGCAGCACAGGCAATTCCCGGCATTACCGAAGTTGTGATCAGTATTGCCCTCAGTCAGGAAGTCGTACCGCTTCCGGAAGGTGATAAATATCTTGGATTTATTTTTGCCAAAGCAGAAACACCGGAAGAAGTTGAGATCGCGCTACGTCAGGCTCACGCGAAACTCAAATTCGAAATTAACTAACTGCAG
>JABIIH010000215.1 GCA_018649245.1 Rhodospirillaceae bacterium
AAGACCCGCCAACCATTTCGCGGTTCCAAATAACCTTTAATTCTTGCTCGCGATCCTTGGCGGCGACCCGATAAGCAATGCCTTTGCACGAGCCACCGTTTTCCAAGGCCAGCATAAGACCCGGGCGTTCCGGCGTGCCACGGCCCATTTTGGTTTGCATACAAAATTGCCGGTGGAAGCCATAAAGCTCGGCATGGCGTTGTTCGACAAAATGGATCATCGGGCTCCAGATCAGGGAGCCGTAGGCGAACAACCAGATATCCTCATCTTCCGGGATATCGGCGAGTAAACTCCAGCGGGATTTATCGCGCTCAGCTTCCGGCAGGCGAACGAAATGGCCTTGCAGTTCGCCCTCGACAATCATTTCCTCGAGCACGCCGCTTTCAACATCTTCCCGGGCGATGTGCCCGCGCTTTTTTAAGGCAGGTGCGGATTTAATCATTTGCTATAGGTATGATGCCAATGAGGGTGCGACAAGCCCAATTATGCAACTGGTCCAAGCTCTCAAGTCTTGTCATTCGGCTGGTTCTCAGCTTAATTACGTCCTGAAATTCTATATCACAAAATCTATTGTGATAAAATTTAATGAGAGACCCCATGAAGAAACCTAATTTTCTGCTGATCATCACGGATCAACACCGAGCCGACAATCTCGGCTGTTATGGCAATGACATCGTCAAGACACCGAATATTGACAGCATCGCCGGCAGCGGCACGCGTTTTGACCGCTTTTACGTCGCCAATCCACTATGCATGCCAAATCGCTCTTCCTTGATGACCGGCCGTATGCCGTCGGCACATGGGGTGCGCTGCAACGGCACGCCGTTATCATTAAGTGCGCGCACCTATGTCGAACACCTCGCTGACAATGGCTACAGCACCGCCCTGATCGGTAAATCTCATTTGCAAAATATGACCGGTAATAAGCCGGGCTGGTCACCCTCTTCGGATGATTTCGCCATCGATGAAAATGGCGCGCCCATGCAGGCCTTTGATTGGGATATGCAAGGTGACGGCTATCAAAATGAAAATCCTAACAACTGGCAGGATGACAAAAATCACGCTGTCAACACACCGTTTTATGGTTTTGAGCATGTTGATCTATGCACGGGACATTCCGATGAAGTCGGCGGTGCTTATGAGCGCTGGCTATTAGCCAAAGAGCCTAAAGGCAATGAAATGCGTGGCCGGGAAAACTGCCAATCGGATAATCAAATCACCACGCCGCAAGCCTGGAAAACTCAAATTCCAGAAGAGCTTTATCCGTCGGCTTATATCGGTGATATGACCTTGGATTATCTTGAGAATCATGCGAGCTCGGATGAAGACGCACCGTTCTTTATTCAATGTTCCTTCCCCGATCCGCACCACCCCTTCACACCACCCGGCAAATACTGGGACATGTATAATCCCGACGATATGCCGGTGCCCGACACCATAGATACGGGTGATTCCTCGATGGAGGTTTTCCTGCGCGATCAATTGGCGAGCGGTGAAGCCAACCGTGATACCCAAATGCCCTATGCGGTCAATGCCCGCGAAGCCCAGGAAGCGATGGCGCTAACCTTTGGTATGATCACCATGATTGACGATCAAGTCGGCCGCATCCTCGGCAAGCTCAAAGAGCTCGGCCTTGATGAAGACACGGTGATTATTTTTACCTCCGATCACGGCGATTATATGGGAGATCACGGCCTAATGCTAAAAGGTCCGCTGCATCTGCAAGGCATGATCCGGGTGCCCTTTATCTGGAGTGATCCTGAGAACCGGAAACAAGACACCACGTCGTCACTTGGCCAAACTATTGATATTTCTTCCTCTATTTTAGACCGTGCCGGTATTAATCCCTATTGGGGCATTCAAGGCACCTCGCTGACGGGCGACATCTCGGGCCAACAGCCGACCAATCGAGACGCCATCCTGATCGAAGATGACCGCCAGCGTATCAATCTCGGCTTCACCCGATTTCAGAAAATCCGCACGCTGATTACCGAGCAATACCGCTTCACGCTCGGCTACCCAGACGCCCGGGATGAGCTTTATGATCTCAAAGCCGATCCTGGCGAAACCAATAATCTCTGGGACAGTGAACCTGAATTGCGCGCCAAGCTTACCGATCAGCTGATGCGCATGACTTTGGAATACCAGGATCCAACTCCCCTAGCGACAGCGGTGGCTTAGTAGTATAGAATAATTCTAAAGGAGATTTAACATGGCTGTAACAAAACTTCATCACGCCGCCTATCGCTGCAAGGATGCCCAGGAGACGGCGGATTTCTATACCAAGCTTTTAGGCCTCGAATATTATGCCGCGGTTTCGGAAGATACGATCCCATCGACCGGCGAGAAATGCCCTTATATGCATATTTTCTTTGCCATGAAAGATGGCTCCTGTGTCGCTTTTTTTGAAGTGCCGGAAGAGCCGCCGATGCAAAAAGACCCCAACACGCCGGAATGGGTCCAGCATTTAGCGCTCGAGGTTGAAAGTATGGAAGAGCTCTTGGAGCGCAAGCAAATGCTTGAAGATGCCGGTGTTGAGGTGATTGGGCCGACAAATCACGGTTTCTGTGAATCGATTTATTTCTTTGACCCCAACGGCCACCGCACCGAGCTGACGCTTCATATCGGCGATGCGGCGATGATGGAGCGGCTAAGCTCGACCGCGCCGGAAATGCTCGAAAAGTGGAACCAAACCAAAGAAGTTCAGCGCGACGCGGCCTGGGTCCATGACGGCTCAACGCAAAATTGACAGCGCGTAATCGCCTTCATGCCCCAAACCCAAAATGGTGAATTACTGATCCTAAGCGTCCGCCAAGGCGGCATGATGGAAAGCCAAAGCGGCATCCAGATGAACGCGCCGAAAATTTTCGGTCGCCTGGAAAGCGAAGGCTGCGAGGCTAACACAGCTTTTGTCGTTATTCATCCGACCAGCAATTTTATGGCGCATTATCTGTTTGATCCCTTAAAGCGCCGGGGCCGCGCTTTGCTCGGTCTCAATACCCGTTATATGGCCAATGATTCAATGCTGTTGATGGAGCGCGCCATTCAGGATTTGGGCGCCGGTATCGGGCATCTCCGCGAGCGCGGCTATGAAAAGATTGTTCTGCTCGGTAATTCCGGCGGCGGCGCCCTGGCCGCGATGTATCAGGAACAAGCTGAAAATCTCACCCTCACGACTACGCCGGACGGCAGAAATATTGACCTGACAGCAGAGGATTTGCCGCCGGTTGATGGCATCGCGCTGCTTTGTGCTCATCCAGGTCGGGCCCATACTCTAACCGATTGGATCGACCCGGCGATCACCGACGAACATGACCTGCTATCGGTTGATTCCGAGCTTGATATGTATAATCCGGATAATGGGCCGCCTTATGATGCGGCCTGGCTGGAGCGCTACCGGGCGGCTCAATTGGCGCGTAATGAGCGGCTGACTGATTGGGTATTGGCCCGGCTCGAAGAAGTTGACGGCACAGCAGCGTCGGATCAGGCTTTTATCGTTCATCGCACCATGGCGGACCCGCGCTTCCTCGATCTCTCGCTTGATCCCAATGACCGGGATAGCGGCACCATCTGGGGCGAGCCGAAGGCGATCAATTATGCTGCCAACAATATTGGCCGCTTTACGACCTTGCGGTCCTTTTTAAGCCAGTGGAGCATGCGTATGTCCCGGGCGGATGGGCCGAAATGTCTAGCGAGTACCACTGTACCGGTACTGAATGTTGATTATACGGCTGATAAATGTGTCTTTCCGAGCCAGCTAAAAATGTGGTCCGACGCGGCGGCAGGCCGCTGCACCGACTACGCGCTTGAAAATGTCGGTCACTATCCCCACGAAATGCCGGGAAAAATAGAGGAAGTCTGCGATTTGCTGGTCGACTGGGCAGATAATCTTTAAAGGTTAATTCACGACTGTCGTGAAATTCACACAAATTCACAACTTCGTTAATTTTTTAAAAGGTGACAGGCACCTTCAAAAAAATTAACTAGTGGGTGGCCAGCAGGGCGGCAATTTCTTCCTGGGTTAGGTGGACGGCTAGCTCAGATCGCTCATTCTCGGCACGCCGATCAGCTTGGCGGCGATCATGCTCTAAACGCCGGTTTACCTTGCCCGCCATGCATTGGTGGATGGTGCGGGTAATATATTGTCTGTCTGGCATGGTTTTCTCCACTGGTACTGGTAAAAGAGTTGCAAAACCGATGCCACATTAACTACCAGCGAAAGACGCCGGATTTAGGCCAAATTTATGCCGAAAAAAAGGCCGCCCTGAATGAGCGGCCTAAATTCAGATATTAGGTTTGGCTCTTAGAGACCAACCTTCGAGAGTGGCAGAATGTACTTATCGACACCACCCGATGGCATGGTTTTCAAGATTTTTCCTTTAACCATCTGTTTAACCAGACGCTCGATACCGGCTTTGTCGACATGGCCGTCATTGTTAAACGTTTTGGCCTGATGCAGGAAAAGCTGATAGGTGCCCTCGACAATCGCCGGTGATTTTTTGGTGTATTTGGCGAGGATCGCTTTGGCTTCGGCTTTATTGGCCGGATTATTAATGAACTTCTGCGCTTTGATGATAGCCCGCGCCAGCCGTGCGCCATGGTTATTTTTCATCGCCCATGATTTGTTCACGGCATAAATCGGGTAAGGGTAAGCGGTCAGTTCACTGAAGTTGGCAAGATTGGTCATGCCAGTGCTGATCGCCAGTAAGCCGGTCGGCTGGAACAACACTGCCGCACCAATAGCGCCGGATTTCAACGCTTTAAATTTAAGTGGCGTGATGCCAACCCGGATGTAGCTGAAATCGCTGCGTTTGAGGCCATGCTTGGCGGCCAAAACTTCGATCAGACTGCTTTCACCGCCTTTAAGGGCCGAGACGCCGATTTTTTTACCTTTGAGATCAGCAAAACTGTTCACACCTTTAGCGCCGACGAAGCTCCAGGCGAGACCTGTCACAGGCGCCAGGAAAATGGCGTTGTCTTTAGCGCCTCTTTCAAAAGAAGCAATGACCGGTTCCGGATTGGTGGCGGCAAGATGAGTCGTGCCGGCGATTAAGGCCTGGGTGGAACCAACAGAGCTTTGCAACCGGATAGATTTAGTTTCGAACCCTTCGGCTTTAAAGAAGCCTTTTTCGATGGCGACATCGATATCCCAATAAACCGCGTTGGGCCGGGCATAGGTGAGACGCAATTCTTCGGCCTGCACGGATTTTACCGGCTCAATTGCTGCAAGGGTTGCAACAACTGCAATAGGTGTAATTAATTTCAATGATTTAAGCATGTTACCTCCATAGTGTTAGATTTTTTGATTGGTGATTAAAATTAGCTGATTAGTTAGCCATGATATCCTCCCGATCATGGCTTTCGATAATATCGCGAATTTCGTCGACCGCCTGGTGGAACTCTTGAGAGCGTTTAGCGTCTTCAGAACGATCGGTGGTTTTTGTAATGGTGACAATTTTTTCGATCCGGCCGGGGCGCGGCGCCATCACTACCACTCGATTGGCGAGATAGACCGCTTCATCGATTTGGTGGGTGACAAACATCACGGTTTTGCCAGCCTCACGCCAAATGCGCAGCAGCTCAGTCTGCATGGCTTCCCGGGTGATGGCATCCAGAGCGGCAAACGGCTCATCCATCAGCAAGACTTTCGGATCAATCGTCAGGGCCCTGGCCAAATTGACCCGTTGGCGCATACCGCCGGAAAGTTCGCGCGGATAGCTTTGCTCAAAACCCTCAAGGCCAACAAGTTTCAGCATTTCATTGGCGCGTGCATTTGCCTGATCCGTCCCCATGCCAGCCAATTCCAGACCCAGCCGGGCATTGGCGATCACCGTCCGCCAGGGATAGAGATTATCTTGTTGAAAAACGAAACCACGATCAGCGCTTGGCTGCGTAATTGGCTTGCCGTAGAGCTCAATTGAGCCGGCAGACTTCTCGATCAATCCCTGCACGATGCGCAGGAAGGTGGTCTTGCCGCAACCGCTTGGTCCAACAAGACACAGGAACTCGCCTTCGACCACATCCAAATCGATCTCAAGCAGAGCCTGCAATCTCTCGCCGTTCCGGGAGAACTCTTTGCTGAGCCCTCGAATTTCCATCATCACGTTGTTGTCTAATACGTTCATTTTATTATTCTTCATCGAGAGCAAAATGGTGCCAGGGCGCGATTTTCTTTTCAGTCCATTGCAGCAGCCCGGTCAACGCCATGCCGGCAAAACAGAGGATTAAAATGCCTAAAAATTGTGGTGCCGCATCAAAGGTTTGACCGGCTTCAAAGATAAAAATACCCAGCCCCATATCAGCGCCAAATAATTCACCTACGACAACGCCAACAATACCGCGGCCAACGCCCAAACGAATACCGGCGATGACAAAGGGGATCGACGACGGCACCAGCACTTTGGCGATAACCTGCCAACGGGTCGCATTAAAACTATAAGCCGTTTCGATAAAGCTTTCCTGGGTCTGGCGGATGCCGACGGTGGTATTTATGATGATCGGGAAGACAGCGATTAAAAAAACCACCGCAACTTTAGAAGCGATGCCAAGACCAAACGCCGTGATTAAGATCGGTGCAATGGCCACTGTTGGGGTGGCATAAAGGGCAGAGACAATAGGGTCGCAATGCTCCCGCACGGATTGATTAATGGCGATTAGAATGCCAAAGGCGATGCCAAAAATTGTCGCCAAAAGCATGCCATAGAGAAGTTCCTGGAAACTTGCGCTGATATGTTTTTGCAGCTCGCCACTGATCCAGTTTTCATAACCTGAAACAGCGATTTCAGATAGCGGGGCAAAAAATAGCCGGTTTTCGATACCAAATTGGCCAAACAATTCCCAGCCGACAAAAATTACAATCAAAGATGTAATCAAGCGGCGGCGTTTCCGGTTCTTCGCAGTTTCATTGCTGCCGAAAAGACCAGATTTGTCTTCTTCAATGTCTTCTGATGTCGTCTCACCAGCGTTGGACACGCTTTTCCCTTTTCCCAGTAACCAATTTTTTTATTTTAGTCTTCTATAAGAGTTGAACCTAGAGAGGCCGTGAGTTCAAGTCAATGGACTGCTAACGATTCTCAATAAAAATTACTGATGTCAGGATTGGCTGGCGGTGTTACTGAGCAGCTTTGATCATGATCCCGGCAGGTAACAGTGTCGATTGATCACCCTTGGCATTATCGATCTGTTTTTGGGTCAAATTGCCGCCCTGCATATCGGCGCCGCAAATATTGGTACTGAGGAAAATTGCGTCCTTAAAATCGACACCTGCCAATTGCGCGCCGGTAAGATTGGCACCTGATAAATCGGCGGCGCGTAATTCTGCCTCCGACAATTGTGCCGCCTTCAAATTGGTATGACGCAATTTGGCATTCTGAATATCCGCCTCGGTCAAATTTGCCCCCGATAGATTTGCGCCTCTGAGATCAGCATCAAATAAATTAGCGCGATAGAGATTGGCGTCTTGAAGATCGGCATTGCGAAAATTTGCATTGGCAAGATTAGCCTCCGCCAGATCAGCACCGGATAAATCCTCATCGGCAAAATTCGCTTTCTCGCCTTTCGACGCCTGGGACAATAACCACACCGCATGAGCTTCCAGTTTGGCAGCAATCTCAGCAGCACGGTCCCGGTCAGGTCCAGCCACCGATTTTTTTGGCTCATCGGCAAGTTCAATTTTATTTTTTTCGGGCTGCGGCGGCGCTGCCTTTGATTGCGCCAACGGATCAACTGGTGGCGATTTTGGAGCGGCCTTTAATTGTTTCTTGGCTTCCGCCGATTTAGCAACCGCGGCCTCGTCAGCCAAAGGTATCTTTTTAGGACTGGCGGATTGCTTTGGCGCTACGTCAGGAACTGCACTGCCATCATTCTTGCCACCTGAGGCGATATCAGCCGGCGCTTTGGCCTTGCGGGCAGGCGGTGAGGCCTGAGTTGGGGCATTACTTTTAACGCTGCGCCTTTCCTCGCCATCGTAAGTATTTTCACTATTGGGGTCGCGGCGATCCGGCCCGAAATAGGCGCGGGCGACGACAAACCGCCGCGGCTTTTGCAGCACAGAGGTCACCCGTTTTTGCAGCGCTTCCTTGTTAAAAGGTTTACGGATGAAATGCTCAAAGCCAATTTCACAAGCACTGAAAGCAGTCTCGGGCGCTAAAGCCCGCGTCATGATAATAATTGGCACAAATTTATCCGCGGAGGTTTTACCCGCTCGAATTTGGCGCATGAAGTTAAGCGGTGCTGAACCGCCCTGATTAACTTCCATGATGATAATTGAAATTGCCGGATTGCTTTTTAAGGCTCTCTGCGCTTCTTCAAATGAGATACAGGCTCGACAGTCAGGCAGTCCGATATCAGTAACCGCATGGCGAACAACATCGTGAAAATCTGAATTTCCGTCGATAATTAGAACGCTGCTGTTAGAAGAATTATTCATCATTGTGGATAAATTAAAAGATCGCCCGCAGGTATTTTTTATATGAACTAAATATATGGGAATCTATCGAATGGAATCCCAATAAATTATTCAAAATATATTCTTTTCCTAAATGTACACAGGCGATAGATCAAGCCAATCAAAGTTTTTGTTGGCATATTTCTTGATAAACCGCCTCAATTTTAGCCGCAAAATCAGTTGCATTTGCCAAGCTCGATTGCTGCAATTCAGCCCTTAAACCTGCCCTGATCTCCTGCAATACCGGTAAATCGCTGGCTATCTCATTGGCTTTTTCAACATAATCAGCTGGTGTCCCGGCGATCCACTCGGATCGGCCAAGATGGGTCAGGATTGACGCGCCGACGCGCCCGGCATGGCGCGCGCCGCGTAAGGTAATGACTGGAGCTCCCATAGTCAGTGCTTCAAAGCTGGTCGTGGTGCCATTATAGGGAAAGGTGTCGAGACAAATATCAACCTGATGATAGAGCGCCAGCGGATTTTGATCCCTTGGAATCCAGCCGGATAGCGTTATTCGCTCGGCTGAAATACCTTGATTTTCGAATAAACTATAAATTTTCTGCTGCACGATTTCTGAATCCAGCTGACGTCCTTTCAGCAAAATCTTAGACGTCGGTACTCTGGTTAGAAGTTGCGACCAAATTTCGACGACTTCGCTGGTTATCTTCGAGGTATGATTGAAGGAACCAAAAGTCACATAGCCATTTTCCAACGCCGGTAATGGGTTAACATCTGGAATGGTTTCAGCCGGTTGGTAGCAGTGAAAACCATCCTCAAGCCGGATAAGCTGTTCACTATGATAATTGTCAGCTTCACCGGTCGGATCGGCGACCTCATCGGTCAGGCGATAATCGATTTCAGGTAAGCCGGTGGTTGCAGGGTAACCGAGCCAGGAAATTTGTACGGCAGCGGGTTTTAAAGCAAATATGCCGAGACGGTTATTGGCGCTATGACCGGCCAGATCGACCAGGATATCGATCTTATCTTCGCGAATTCGCTCGGCTGTGTCGCTGTCGCTCATATCCACGATGTCGCACCAGTGATCAGCATGATCCTTGAACCAGGGTGTGGTTTCATCTTCCCGCCGCAGATTCGAATAAACATATATTTCGAACGCCTCCCGGTCATGAGCGGCAAACAGCGGTTTTAAGAAATAGGCGCAGGAATGGGTTCTGAAATCCGGCGAGACATAGCCGATCTTCAACCTCCTGTCTTGGGGCCCTTTGGCTGCCGGTACGGCGGCATCATCAAGCGCGAACTGTTTCGACCAAGCTTGATGGGCGGCAAAAATGCTGGCTTCCGTTTCTGCTGTCTCATAGAGCAAATTCAGCAGCATGTTCTGCCAGGCGCTTAAATAATTGGGGTCGGCCTCAATCACTTGGCGGTAACTGGCCAGCGCCTCCGAGAGGCGCCATTGCTTATCCAATACATTGCCGAGATTATAGCCGGCTGTTGAGTAAGATGGATCAACTGATACAGCTTGGCGAAAGGCGTCTTCAGCCTCGCTCAATTTGCCTTGGCTGCTCAGCGCATTACCGAAATTAGTCCAGGCCTCGGGACTGGAGGCATCAAGCGCAATTGCAGCTCGGCCAATTTCTTCCGCCTCCACGCTTTGGCCTTGACCTTCCATGGCCGCCGTTAAGCCGATCAAAGCCGAGACGTTTTTGGGATCTATTTCCAATGCTTGGCGCAAGGCCGTTTCCGCCGCGGCGTATTTTTTTAGCTGACCCAGGGTCGAGCCGAGATTAACCCAGGCATCGAGCCAATCTGGTTTGAGCTTACCGGCCTTCTCGTAAGCCGCCGCTGCTGCGGCCAGATTACCAAGTGCGGTAAAAGTCACGCCCAAGTTAAAATGAAAGGTTGGCCGCTCCGGCTCAGCGCTAATAGCGGCTTCGATATGCTCAATTGCCGCTGACAGATCGCCACGTTGTTGCGCAATCAGGCCTAAAAAGTGCAGCGCATCGGCATTGCCGGGGTCGACCGCCAAAACTTCCTGATAAATTTCCGCTGCTTCATCGAGCTTGCCCTCTTGATGCAGGGCGAGGCCTTTTTCCAATTGCTGCCGCGACATCTTAGTCCCCCACCATATGCAGCACGAGATTTCTGGTATGAGGTTGCGCCCGATGCTCGAACAAAAAAATTCCCTGCCAAGTTCCAAGCGCCAAGCGTCCCTGGCTGAGCGGTATCGTCAGCGTGGTTTGGGTTAAGGCACCTTTGATATGGGCCGGCATATCGTCTTCACCTTCCGAGCGATGGCGGTAGAGCGAGATATCTTCGGGTACGAGCTGCTTAAAAAATGTCTCGAGATCGCGCATCACATCGGGGTCGGCGTTTTCCTGAATGACCAAAGATGCCGAGGTGTGGCGGCAATAAAGTGTCAACAAGCCGGTATCAAAAGCCAATCCATTGCTCCAATCAACCACCTCACGGGTCAGCTCATACAATCCCTGACCGGTGGTCTCATAAGTTAGATTTTGCTGTGCTTGTTGCATGGTCACGCTTTTACCCTCTTTTTCCTAAACTGCCCACCAAATTAAAAGGCCTCTTGCATCAAAGGGGCTATTCCGATTAGGTTCAAACTCTAGGAGGAACATATAATGAACATTAAAATGGGACTGGAAGAGTTTGAGCAGGATATTCCGGCGCTTGGGCCATTTGAGGCCAGCGATATTACCCGCGGTATCTGCCGCTATCTGCGCAATCTAGGCTATAGCCCGCTGACCGAGTTTAAACTCCTGACCCGTCGCCGGGTCGACGTTATTGGTGTCAATAAAGCCGGTCAGTTTATCATTGTTGAGATTAAATCCTCGGTTGCCGATTTTCGCGCCGATGACAAATGGCCAGACTATATCCCTTTTGGTGACCAGCTGTATTTTGCCGTCGCCAACGGCTTTCCGTTGGAAATCCTACCCGAGGAGTGCGGTATTATGATTGCTGACCCCTATAATGCAGCCGTCATCCGGGAGGCGCCAGTGAACAAACTCAATGCCGCCCGGCGGCGCACCCAAATGACACGTTTTGCTAAAACCGCCGCAGACCGGCTGCATTTGATCAACGATCCTAACCGGAAATAGCTTGCTCGAGCTCCAACAGCGCTTTTTTGCGATCAATCCCCCAGCGATAGCCGGTTAAATCACCGCTGGCGCCCACCGCCCGGTGACAGGGAATAAAAACGCCAATGGGATTAGCGCCACAGGCGCTGCCAACCGCCCGGGCGGATTTGGGTGCACTTATGCCCTGGGCAATCTCCCCATAAGTTTGGGTTTCACCAGCGGGAATGCGCCGGAGATACGACCATACCTTAGCCTGAAAGGCTGTCGCCCGAATATCGAGCGGCAAGGCAATAGCTTTTTGGCTATGACTTTTTATGACATCGAGAATAGTCGTTAAAATCTCTTTCATGTCTTTTTCATTGCGCTGCAGCCGGGCAGCTGGAAACTCGCCCATAAGTTCTTGTTCCACGCCTTTAACCGTATCGCCGAAACAGACCCGGCAGAGACCATGGGCAGTCGCCGCCACCAGTACCCGGCCTAAATGACATTTGCCGATGGCGTAATTTATTTCCGCCCCCCTACCGCCTTTGCCGTAGCTCGCCGGTGTCATGCCAAGTTTGCCGTTGGCGCTTTCATAGAGCCGGCTGGAACCACCGAAGCCGGCATCATACATTGAGTTTGTTACTGATTGGCCGGCTTTGAGATTGGCTTTGAAATTTTCGAGCCGACGCGTCTCGGCATATTCCCGGGGTGATATGCCGGTCGCCTGCTTAAATACGCGCTGCAAATGAGTGGGGCTGATGTTGAGCGCCCGGCCGAGATAGGCCAGCGTCGGCGTGCCGTCCTCATAGGCATCGATGAGTGTGCAGGTTTGTTCAATCAATTCTGTTCGATGTGTCATGGGCCCTAGTTTAGCCAATTAATGCCAAAAAACTATCCGAAGCTTGCGCCTCTCAAAATAAAATTTAGCCATAGCGCTGCAGTTGCTCGGCGTTATCGTTGAGCCAACGGCGCGCCTCTTCAACCTGCACACCAAGACTATCAACCGTCTGCCAGAAAGCCGGACTATGATCCATATGGCGCAAATGCGACACTTCATGGGCGACAACGTAGCTTAGCACCCAGTCCGGTGTCAGTATCAAGCGCCAGCAAAAGGATAAATTACCGTTAGGTGAGCACGATCCCCAGCGCGATCTGGTATCGCGCACGGTGATACGGCCAAATTTGCAATCAATCTGACCAGCGAATTCACTGGTCCGCGTCTGAATCTCGGCCTTGGCTTGTTTCTTGAGCCAATCGGTCAAGCGCCGGGCAAAATGTTCAGGGCGGCCACCGAGGCGAATGATATTGTCTTCCTTTTGAGCAACACCCTTTAAATCCGGATCGTGTCGCAGTACGTAGTTTTGCCCGAGCAGCGGAATATGAGCGCCGTCTTGAAATGATATTTTTGCTGGCAAGTCATTGAGCCGGGCCAGCAGCCAGTCGGATTTCTCCTGCACCAGTAACAGCGCCTCCATCTCACTAGCCCGGCTTGGCAGCGTCACCACGGCGCCATCGGTATTACTATCGACTCTGAGGATAATCCGCCGTGCGCGTTTGTTACGCCGGATACGCACGGGCACATCACGGCCAGCCAGATTAATAACTTGCGAAGACTCACTCTTCGTCATTCTTCTTCCGGCCATATTACGATATGGTCCTCAAGATCACCGGCATCTTTCTCCTCGATAATGCGTCCCCGCACTGAAACCCCCGCCTCATGGACCGTATTGGGATCACCGGAAATCAGCGGATGCCACCACTCTAATTCTTTGCCTTCATATAATAACCGGTAGGCACAGGTCTGAGGCAGCCATTTCAAGCCACCCAGATTGTCCTTGGTCAACTCGACACAATCCGGCACCAACAGCGTGCGCTCAGCATAGTTTTTACAATAGCAGCTGTTGGCATCCAATTGGGAACAAGTGACATTGGTGTAGGAAACCTCACCGGTATCAACGTCTTCGAGTTTATGCAGACAGCATTTGGCGCAGCCATCGCACAAGCTGTCCCACTCCTCCAAAGATAATTCAGATAGTTCTTTTTGCTGCCAAAACGGCTGGTTCATATCCAAACGGGGCCGCCGTTTTACAAAAATTCTTTAAGCTTGGTGGCGATGACTTCGGCTTCTAGGCCGTAACTAAAGAAGGTCAGGAATTTACCATCCGGTCCCATTAGATAGCTCACCGAGGAATGATCCATAAGATAATCATCTGGATCTTTTTCATCCTGTTGGGATTTGGCGGCGTAAATGCGGAAAACTTTTTTAACGTTTTCGATCTGCTGTGTATTACCGGTCAGGCCAGTGAAACTTTTATGAAAATGGGTGAGGTATTCCTTGAGATGCTCTGGCGTATCGCGCAACGGATCGATGGTAACAAAAATCGGCTGTACTTTGGCGGCATCGGGACCGAGCAAATCCATCACCGTGGTAAATGTTGAAAGCGTCGTCGGGCAAACATCCGGACAAAACGTGTAGCCAAAAAAGATCAGCACATACTTGCCCTGATATGTCTTGTCGCTGACAACATCACCATGCTGATTAACGGCGGTAAAGGAACCGCCGATGGCCGGCGTGCCGCTGCTTTGGGTTTTTCGCGAGCCTTTATCCGTGACCGTAGCAACCGGAGATTTAGAGCTATCGGTAAAAGCGCGCAAACCGAGACCAACGGCCAAGATCACGATTGCCAACACTAAATAAAAATAAACGCGCCGTAGTGGCATATTCCTGTTCTCCCCGCGAGCCTTTCCCGAATTCTCTTACCACAACTTCTTAAACCGGGTTGCCAGTCGCTGCAAGAACGTAAATCCAACGGGCTAAATCGATTATTGACGGCAAACCGGGGGACGCTCATTCTAGGCTGATGTTTTTATTCGGAATTTCAGGCCGCGCTGGTGGGTTCGATCCGTTGATTTTATTATTGATGGCATTGGTAATCGAAACCTACGCCGGACGATTATCGTTCCTAACCCGCCTTACCGGCCATCCGGTCCAGGCGTTGGAGAATTTAATTCTCTGGTTTGATCGCAAACTCAATCGCGACACCAGAAGCCAAATGGATCGAGCGGTGCGCGGCGGGCTGATGGCCTTGGTGGTTATTGCAGTTAGTTTCGCCATCGGCTGGGGAATTTCCTGGCTGAGCCAGATGCTGCCCTTTGCCTGGATTTTTGAGACAATATTGCTGATTATGCTGATCAGTCAGCGCGGAGTCTATTCAGCGGTGAGAAAAATCGGTGTGGCTTTACGGGACCAGGGATTGGAAGCGGCGCGGGAAAGCCTGTCGCCGCTGATTAACGAAGCGCCTGAAAATATGGATGCGCATGGGGTCGCCCGGGCAGGCATTGAGATCAGCTGCATTGCTTTGACGACCCGCGTGGTGGCGCCGGTTTTTTGGTATCTGCTATTTGGCTTTCCGGGAATACTGACTTATCAAGCGGTGATGACGATGAATGATCTACTTGGTCATAAGACAGACAGACATCGCGCCTTTGGTTTTACCGCGGCCCGGCTCAACGATATTTTATTGCTCATCCCTGCCCAGCTTAGCGGCTTGTTTATGGTGCTGGCGAGCCTGTTCGTGCCGACCGCCCATCCCGGCAAAGCATTCACGACCATGCTCAAAGATGCCAGAAAATACCGCAGTTACAATTTGGGTGTCACGCTGGCTGCCCTAGCGGGCGCATTTGATCTGGCCCTTGCGGGCCCGCGCAAATTTACCCAGGAAACCAAGAACGAACATTGGCTGGGCTCCGGCACAGCAAAAGCCACCCATCAGGATATTAAGCGCTCGCTTTATATGTTTGCCACGGCCTGTCTGATCAATGGCGTTTGGGTCGCTGCCCTGACAATCGTGAGATATACCTAAAATGGCGGTTAGCCCGGAATATAAAGAATACATTCTCGACCTATTGTCAGACGTTGATGGGGTGTTCGCCCGCGCCATGTTTGGCGGCGCTGGCCTCTATGTTGACGATACGATGTTTGGCCTGATCACCGCTACCGATCGTTTTTACTTTCGCGTTGATGAAATCAATCAGCCGGATTTCGAAGCCGCCGGTTCTGAGCAATTTATTCCGTTCGAAGATGACCCCAAAAAAAGCCAAATGAGAATGCCGTATTTTGAAGTGCCGGTGGACATCCTCGAAGACGAGGAAGAACTCACCCGCTGGGCGAAAAGCGCCTGGGAGGCGGCACGCCGGAATAAAAAACCCAAAAAACAGAAAAAGAAGAAAGCTTAATGGCCGATAGTAATCTTTCCGCGCGCAGCGCCATCCGCAAACGCTCGGTCCTGATTTCAGGCCATCGCACCAGCATTTCTTTGGAAGAAGCATTTTGGCTTAAGCTGAAGGAACTCGGCGACGGGCACGGAAAATCAATCAATCAAATGGTCACCGAGATCGACAATGACCGGCTCGATAATCCGAACGGCAATCTTTCGAGCGCCATTCGCGTCTATATTCTGGAACAACTTGAAGCGCGCTAGCTGAACTTATCTACTGAGACCCTTGAGAATACCTTTGAGAAAATCCTCGACTTTGGGTTTCTTTTGCTGCTGTTGCTGCTGCTGTGGAGCTTGTTGAGGCGGCGGCGACTGAGGCGGTGGGCTACCGCTGCTGGGCGAGCCGGAAGAGCCTGATTTTGCCTGCGGAAAAATTTGATCAAGAATGGCGCCCACGCCTTTTTTCTTGCGTATTTTGTCAAGTTTTTTACCAATACTGCCGGGCAGGCGAATGCCGCCTTTGGTCAGAGCCGCGGTTTCCAGCTTAACTTTTGGATTATCCAGACGGCCCGAAATTTTAAAGGGCAGCAACGGACTTTTACTGGAGTTACGCAGCAGCACCTGGGCCAAAATATTCTGCGACATTTCAATGTCACCAGCGACGTTGATCCTCCAGTTTGGTAAATCAACCATGCCTTTGGCCGAACCATTACCCATACCTGAGGCCAGGCTCATATCTTCAAATCGGGCAACGCCTTTAGCCATCCGGAAGCTGGAGCGAAAATCGACTGATTTAGAAGAGGTCTTACCACCCGTTAAAGTGCTGCCGAATTGGTTGAGCGATAGAAAGAGCCCGGCTATACCAGAAAACGCCGAGCCCCGCCTGGCCGCCGAGCTTATATTCAGGCCTCGCACCGAAATCGTGCCGCCGCCGCCAAGTTCCCGCACCAAATCTCGGGTGCTGCGGCCAAGCGTGCGAAACTCGCCGACGACATCTAAGGCACCCCGACGGAACCCTTTGGTGCCAAGAGAACTTAACAGCTTACCGGCATCAAAACCGGCGATATTAAAGCGAGATTGATATTGATTTCTCTTGTCGCCGGCAATCACCCGGCCATCGATTTTAACATCGCCGCCATAGGCTTTACCGGTCAGCCGTTGCAAATCAAAAACACCGTTGTTGACGGCGCTGGCCAAACTGACTGAGCTAGCAAGATATTTTTGAAATCTCAGAGATTCCGATTGCAATTGAATTTTGCCGTCAAATTGCTTGAGAAACGAAATGTCGATTGGATCGTTAGTCCACGGTGCGCCACTTTTTGCCGCCACTTTGAAAACCGCTATTGGTGATGTCAGCTTTCTTGATGCACTGCTGAACGACGCCGGAACCAGTAAGGTGCTCCGCAAGGCATGCTCAAATTCACGCAGCTGCCGGTCGAGATAAGCGGTTCGTGTTGCCGGCAGGAGATCATCAATCACAATCGGGCTGGTTTTAAGATTGGCATTTATAACTGGCCGCACTCGGCTAAGATCAATCGCTGCACCGCCCTTAAGAGTAATCCCTGCCGCTTTTCCAGCCAAGTTTGAGAACGCCATTAATTTCGCATTACCTGCAATCCGACCCCGCAGATTAATGCCGCCTTTTACCCTGCCGGCTGGGCGGTAAGTACTGCCGAGACGACGAAACAATTTCATCATATTCGGGTGATTGGCGGAAAACTGACCATCGACACTGGGCGTTGCCGTCAGGGGTTTAACCACGCCATTTAGCGTAAACTTGCCACCCAGCATGGCGGTGTCGGTGGTCACGTTCAAGACATGAGGTTTGCCATTTAAAGTCCCCGACAACCGCACGGCACCGAGCTGGCGGGCTGAAACAGGGGGCGTAATTTTGGTTAGACTAAACAGCCGGGCGAGGCTTTTTCCACGGAGATTAAATTTGAAATTTTTAAATGACGGATCAATCGGACCTTTGGCATTTTTGAGCCCGGCAATATCACCACTGACATTGACCGTCATCCCGGCGGCATTGGCGGTGCGAAATTGTTTCAATGTCAACTTACCATCAAATATATTGGCAGTTAAATGCAGGCCTTTGATCGGAATTTCCTGAACTGTCAAAGATTTCAGATCGATTGCGATATTGGCATCAAAATCACCAAGCGGTGCCAAGGCAGCCAAGGGGTTCGGGACGGGTGCTGGAGCTGGTGACGATTTTACCGCCGCTTGCTGAGCCTCAGTGCTCAATTTTTTTGCCGCTGTTTTAGCGCTCACACTCGCCTTACCCCGGGGCAGATAAGCATCCAGATTAAACCGGTCAATCGACAAATTAAGCCCGAAGGAAAGGCGCTGGCGAAAAGCTATATTGGCGCCGCCTTTGATCTTCGAGCTGTCTAAGTTAACGGCAATTTCTTTAAGCGATGCGGCCCTGGCATCTGCGGTGACCTTGCCGCCGAAAGTAAATTTACGCAGCCGGTCTTTAGAAATATCCGAAACATCAATGCCGGCCCAGCCCAACAGTCCCCGCAAATCATTGGTCGCCAAATCAACATTACCATCAAATGTGGGGCGCCCGGCCTTGGCTTTATTGTCCTCGGAAATAAAGCCAAACAAGGCAACATCGGTGCTGCCCGGTAATAGCGCCGAAGCCTGACTGATCGTCACTTCGCGATTGGCCAAGCTTGAATTTATCTTAGCCTGTCGGACAACCGCGCCTTTATAGGTGATGGCGGCGACCGAAAGATTGAGGCCAATGTTCAAATCTTCCGGTAAATTCTTGAGCCTGAATGGCACATCTTTGGAATTTTTTTGCCCGGTGCTAAGTGTTTGGGCAATCGGCGAAATCGCTTTTGCCGCGGTTTTACCCTTCGAATTTTTCTGCGCCTTGGATTTTGCTGGGGCCTTGGTGGCGGCTTTTGGCGGTGCCAGCAGGGCATCGATATCCAGTTTGTTAACCGCCATCTGGATATTTACATCTGTTGCCTTGGCCAATTTTACTTCGACTTTGCCACTGCCTTGAGTGCCGTTTAACTTGACCTGTAAATCTGACACCGAGCCACCCGTGCGATCCCCAGCAACGACTGCATCAGCGCCAAATGGCAAAGCCAAACTATCCGGCAGGCCAGCTCCGCCGGTTATTGCAGAGACAAATGCCGCCAGATTTTGACCCGCTACATTAAGCTTGCCTTTAACTTGAGGGTTTTCATTGAGCCGGGTCAGCGCGCCGGAAAAACGCAAATTTGTCTCACCGGGAATAACTTTGAGAGCAAAATTAAACGGCAATGTGCGGCCCTGTATCATCGTGCCGGCCGACGCCGAAAAGCTCATCGGCACGCCGCGGATAACGGCACTGCCGGAGCTTTCCATCGGCCCGGACAGTGATGCCAAGGCAAACCGCCCGTTAAGATTTTCAACGGATTCAACCTGGCCTTTGGTGTCGTCGCGATAAAAAACGGCACCTTTTTCAATCACAAAATCATCAACTCGGATAGCCATCTCGCCGCCGCCACTAGCCTGACCGGTTAAAGATCCAAAGGGCAGTGCCTTGTTGTCCTTTTTGGCGGCTTGGGCTGGCTTAGCTTTTGGTTCGGGAATTTTAAACGCCATATTAGTGCGACCATCCGCCAGCACTTCGAGACTCAAAACAGGTTTAACCAATTTGACCGAGCGAATTTGCAACTGACCACCCAAGAGCGGTGCCAACGCAACCCTGACTTCAAACGAGTCGACCGCCAACGTATCCGCCCGGGCCGCCCCTTCGATATTGGCAACGTGGACTTGGTTTATCAGCAGCGCTGGAGACGGCAGAATACTGATTTTAATATCACCGCGAATTTCCAAATTAAAGCCCGTGGCGGCATTAACTTCATCGGTAATGACGTCACGATACTCATTCCAATTGATGAAATTTGGCGCCACCAATACGGCAGCGAACAGGCCTACGATAAGAAACAAAAAGCCGAACAAAAGCTTTTTCAATTTGGAAATTCTCCCAAGGTATCAAACCAGCGCGTGCGATCGCGGATTGTTATTCCTAATTTCGAAGTACTAATATTAATATGGTCTCATTTTTCGAGTATTTCAATTTGTTAGCGCAACATAATAATCACTGGCGTGTATTGTTTCAGGCAGTGGCGGAGAGTATCTTTCACTAAAGAACATAAAAATGCGGCATTAATTTAATTTTCTCATTTCTTGCGCCGGCCTAAATGGGGCGCGCCTGTCGCAGGAATTACCTGTATTCAATAATTCTATTACACGCCAAGATAATTAGGACTTTGATTAATCGGTGAATTACGCCAGTAAAATTCGTGCGCAATTATTTGAAAAAGGCATCGCCCGCGCACTCAAACACCGGGATTTCCTGATATTTGCTTTGACAAACTGGCTCGCCACTATTGGCAACTGGTTTCAGCGTGTCGGTATCGGCTGGCTCGCCTGGGAACTCACCCACTCAGGATTCTGGCTGGGTGCGGTTGCGCTGGTCGAAGCTTTGCCGCTGTTGGTATTTATTGTGTTTGCCGGGGCGATTATTGATCGCGTTGACCGTTTGCGACTGATCAGACAGTTGCAAATATTGGTTATTGTTTTTGGGATCTTGCTGGTATCACTAACAGCCCTGGATCTTATGAATATATATTTGCTCAGCCTAATTGCTTTTAGTCTCGGCATGGTCCAGACATTTCATCTGCCCATCCGCCTTACTTTGGTACCAAATCTGGTACCCCGCGGTGACCTAACGCCAGCGGTCGCGTTTAATTCAGCACTATACAATTCAGCGCGATTTTTTGGTCCGGCGTTGGCCGGTTTTATCATAGCCAATTTCAGCGTAACAGTTAACTTTGCGTTTGCGATTGTTGGATTTATTGCCTTTACCATCGGGCTCATTGTCATCAATCCCCGCAATGATGAGCATCAGTCTAAAAAATCCATCGGATTAATCGCCGATGTCATGGAGGGCGTGCGCTATATCGCCAGGCATAGCGGCCTTGGACCCGTCTTGCTCTTCGCCTTTATCGGCGCTTCCTTGTCGCGGCCTTTTATGGATCTTGCGCCGGGTTTTGCCGATGATGTATTCCATCGAGGTGCCGAAGGGTTTGGCTTGCTACTATCGGCAATCGGCATTGGCGGCATCGGCGGTGCGACCGCGCTGGCCAATTATGGCAAAACCCAAGGACAAATGAATATCAGTCTCGGCGCACTCGCTGGCACGGCACTTTTTCTACTCGCCTTTACTTCGACTCAAAATTTCTGGTTCGCCTTAATTTGCTGTGTCTTCTTAGGAGTTACTTTGGGCGTCAGCACCAACGCGCCGCAGATTTTATTGCAAAACGCTGTCGACGGCGCCATGCGTGGCCGGGTTATGTCGTTATATGGTCTGACCTACCGCGCTGGACCGGCCTTGGGCGCGCTCATCATGGGAGGCGCATCGACCTACTTTGGCCTGCAGATACCGGTGGCCGCAGGAGCCATTCTCTGCTTGGTTACGGTCTTAATCATGCTGCCAAAGCGCAAACGCCTCGCGGTAGAAATGGAACGAGACCATACAGCGCCACCAATTGAAGAAGCAAAGACCACATGAGTAATTTTGGCTACTTCGTTTCAAAGCTCGGTGATCATGGCATGGGCCGGGCGCTCCGCCATCGGGACTTCGCCATCTATGCTCTAGCCGGTTGGATTTCCAATATCGGCCTGTGGGTCCAACGGACAGCTTTGTTCTGGCTAACCTGGGAATTGACTAACTCTTATTCCACCCTTGGCGCCATGGCTTTTGCCGAGGCAATTATGACGATTGTCGTCATGCCCTATGCCGGCACGTTGACCGATCGCTTTGACCGCCTGAAAATGGCGCGAATTACACAGATAGGGCTGTTCAGCATTGGCGCGCTTTTTGTCATTCTCTCTGGCCTAGACCTGCTCACCGTCAATATTTTATTTGGCCTGGTGATGATCAACGGGATCGCCGAGGGTTTCTGGACACCGCTCCGCATGACTATGCCGCCAAGCCTTATTCCTCGGGAGGACCTGCCCGCTGGTCTCGGGGTCAGCGCCACCTTGTTCAATCTCGCCCAGTTTGTCGGTCCGGCCTTAGGCGGAATTATCGTCTCACTGTATGGCGTAACTTTTGCGTTCGCTTTTAATGCCGCCAGTTTTCTAGGTTATTTATTCGTCCTCTTGATCATCAAACTGCGCTATGAAGAAGTGATATCCCGTGAGCACAAGGGCTTTATCAAAGAATTTAAAGCCGGCTTGATATATATCGCCGAGACGCCCGGCTTACGGCGCTTTCTTTTATTGTCTCTCGCCGTGTCACTGTTTATGCGGGCTTACCGGGATTTGTTTGCCGGCATTTCCGACGGTATTTTTGGCATGGGCGTTGAGGGGCTCGCGATCCTAAGTTCCGCCGCCGGCTTAGGCGCCATGGTCACAGCGGTGTTTCTCGGTAATTTTGGTAAGATAAAAGGCCTGATCCGCGTTATCATGATCGCCTTGTTTATTGCCGTAGTGGCACAGACTGTGCTCGCAACGTCAAATATTTTTTGGGTTGTCGTTGCCTGCGCGGCAATCCTCAGCGGCACCTCTACTTATGCCGGGATTGGCGGTCAGTTGCTGGTGCAAAACACCATTCATGGTGCCGTACGTGGCCGGGTGATGAGTGTCTGGGGGATGATTTTGCGCGGTGGCCCGGCCAGTGGCGCCTGGCTGGTCGGTACCCTCGCCGGTTATAGCGATTTACAATTTGCCTTTCTGACCGCAACGACATTGTTCTTGTTTGTCTTGCTGTGGACCGTGCCACGGACCAAACGCATGGCTGACAATCTGGAGCGCAGCGCCGACGAGCGGGACGCGGCGGCCGGTTAGACAAATTTCTAGTTTGGTTCCCCGAACCCCCCGCCGCCGGGCGTCTCGATCACAATCACATCACCGGCTGTCATCTCCGCCTGATCGGTGGGCCCAAGCTCCTGCTTGCTGCCATGCTGCCGGATAATTGTGGTTTTGCCCGGTGCACCAGCGCCTCCTCCGTTGAGGCCGAAAGGCGGATTGATCCTGGAGCCGGAGAGAATAGCGGCCATCATAGCTTCTTCAAAACGCAGGCGGCGGATAACGCCATCACCGCCTCGGTAAAGCCCATCTCCACCCGAGCTTTCACGAAGACCAAAGGCTTCCAATATCACCGGGTAACGCCATTCCAAAACCTCGGGATCGGTCAGCCTTGTATTGGTCATATGAGTATGGACGGCAGAGGTGCCGTCAAAACCCGGCCCGGCCCCGGAGCCGCCACAAATGGTTTCATAATATTGATGCTGATCATTGCCGAAGGTGAAATTGTTCATGGTGCCTTGGGCAGCGGCGAGCGCGCCGGCAGCACCAAACAAGGCCGCCGTCATCACCTGCGAGGTTTCGACATTACCGGCCACCACTGCCGCCGGATATTCGGGCGCCAGCATGGAACCTTCAGGGATAATGATATCCAAGGGCTCCAGGCAGCCATCATTGAGCGGAATGTCGTCCTGCACCAAACAACGGAAAACATAAAGCACGGCGGCGCGGGCGACCGCTTTCGGCGCATTAAAATTGGAGGCGGCTTGGGGCGAGGTGCCGCTAAAATCTATCGCCGCCCGGCGGGCCTTTTTATCGATACGGATGGCAACTTTAATCGTGCTGCCATCGTCCATCGGATTTTCAAATTCGCCATCCGGCAATTGATCGAGCACGCGCCTGACACTTTCGGCAGCATTGTCTTTGACATGCCCCATATAGGCGTTGACGACATCGAGACTGAAATGGGCGACAGTTTTATTGAGCTCCTGAACGCCTTTTTCATTGGCGGCAATTTGGGCTTTAAAGTCGGCGACGTTCTGATCAATGTTGCGGGCCGGATAGGCGCCCGAACTTAACAGCTCTCGTAAGGCCTGCTCCCGCAAGATGCCATTTTCGACGACCAAAAAATTGTCGATCAGCACGCCTTCCTCTTCAACCGTCTGGCTGGTCGGCGGCATCGAACCCGGCGTAATGCCACCGATATCCGCCTGATGCCCGCGGGAGCCGACAAAGAACAATAGCTCCCTGTCAGCTTCGTCGAAAACTGGCGTAATCACCGTAACGTCCGGCAAATGTGTGCCGCCATTGTAAGGCGCGTTTAAGGCATAGACTTCGCCCGGCGCAATTGTCTCACCTCTCGCCTTGATGATTGCCCGGACACTTTCACCCATCGAGCCCAAATGCACCGGCATGTGGGGCGCGTTGGCGATCAAGCCACCCGTGGCATCAAACACCGCGCAGGAAAAATCCAAGCGTTCTTTGATGTTGACCGAGCTTGCCGTATTGGCGAGCACCGCCCCCATCTGTTCGGCAATCGACATGAAGAGATTGTTGAACACTTCGAGCATCACCGGATCAGCCTCGGTGCCAATAGCGAAGGTAATGGGCCGAGGTTCAGCGCGGGTTAATATCAGATGACCCAGCTTGGTCACTTCGGCCTGCCAACCGGGCTCAACCACCGTGGTGCCATTGGCTTCGACTAAAATCGCCGGGCCGAGGATCTGATGGCCGGGCTGCAAGGTCTCACGGTCGAAAATTGCGGTTGGCCGTGCTTTACCGTCGAACGTCACCTGGACCTGATCTAAAACCTCTGGTTCGGTTTTGTCAGTAGCGGCTATGGGCTGATCAATAAGCTGCTCGGTCGCACCAATCGCTTCAACCGCCAGGGCTTCAACCACGAGCTCCCGGCCCGGGTCAACAAAGCCAAAGCGCTGGCGATGAAGTTCATCAAAGGATGGGCCGAGCTCAGCAAATTCACCGAACGGAATTTCAAGCGCCGTGTCCGTGCCCTGATATCGCAGATGCATTTTTTGCGAAATTGTGACATCGGCAGGAGCAATATCCTGGCTTTCTAACTCGCCGCTTGCCTCTGTTGCCAGTTCCTGCAATTGCGTTTCGAGATTGGCATAGCTGTCTTCGCTCAGCGATTGCTCGACGGCACGTTCCCGCATTGCCCGGAGCTCGGCCAGCCCCATGCCATAGGCCGACAACACACCCGCCAATGGATGGATGAAAATAGTTTCCATACCGAGCGCATCGGCAACCGCGCAAGCATGCTGCCCCCCCGCCCCACCGAAACAGGTCAGCGCGTACTCGGTGACATCATAGCCCCGCTGCACTGAGATTCGCTTGATTGCGTTGGCCATGTTTTGACTGGCGATCTGGAGAAAACCTTCGGCAACTTCTTCGGGCGTTGAGCCGACTTCTGCCGCCAGCACCACAAATTTCTTTTTAACAATATCTGCATCCAACGGTGCATCGGCCTTGGCGCCAAAAACATGGGGGAAATATTCCGGCTGCACCCGGCCCAGCAAAACATTGGCATCGGTGACGGTGAGCGGACCGCCCTTGCCATAACTCGCCGGACCCGGATGAGCACCGGCTGAATCTGGTCCAACCCGGAACCGCGCGCCATCAAAATGCAGGATTGAGCCGCCGCCCGCTGCCACGGTATGGATTTGCATGATCGGTGCCCGCACCCGAACCCCGGCAATTAGGGTGTCAAAGGCGCGCTCAAACTCGCCGGCATAATGGGAAACATCGGTTGAGGTGCCGCCCATGTCAAAGCCGATTATTTTAGCAAAGCCCGCCATCGCCGCCGTGCCGACCGCGCCGACCACGCCACCGGCCGGGCCTGAAAGAATGCTGTCCTTGCCGCGAAACCGCCGGGCATCGGTGAGCCCGCCATTCGATTGCATGAACATGAGTTTGACCTCGCCCAGCTCACTTGCAACCTGATCAACATAATGACTGAGGATCGGTGAAAGATAGGCGTCGACGACCGTGGTATCACCGCGCGAGATCAGCTTCATCAAGGGGCTGACCTCGTGAGAGACCGAAATTTGGCTGAAACCAATTTCACTGGCGATGCGGCCTATGCGCTGTTCGTGATCGGGGTAGCGGTAACCATGCATCAAGACAATGGCGACCGAGCGTAAGCCCTCATCGAAAGCAGCCTGTAATTCTGAACGCGCCTGAACTTCATCCAGCGGCGTAAGCTCCTCACCTTCAGCGTTGAGACGCCCCGGCACTTCGGCAACGCGGCTATAAAGTTGCTCGGGCAACTCGATCTTAAGGGCAAATAAATCTGGCCGGTTTTGATAGCCGATCCTGAGCGCGTCTTTAAAACCTTGATTGATTACCAGCAGGGTTGGCTCGCCTTGGCGCTCGAGCAAAGCATTGGTGGCCACGGTCGTGCCCAT
>JABIIH010000218.1 GCA_018649245.1 Rhodospirillaceae bacterium
GGGTGTCATGTCGAGCTGTTGTCGAGATCGCATCCAAAACCCATTTCTCTCCTGACATTAGTCGTGCGTGTGCCCGTGATCTTTACCATCACTATGATCATGATCATGGCCGTGCCCGTGCCCGTGCCCGTGGTCATGTGAATGGTCATGCTCACCATGCGCTTCATCAGAGGTAAACAGCAATGACTTAATAATCAATGGTACGACATCGGTCGGCTGAATGAGCTCACCGATATCGATGTAATCGAACTCCTGCAGCTGGATACCATCGAGCGAAATAATATCACCGCCGACATCCAGTTCTTTGCGTAGAATCACGCCGAGGCTTTTGCCGATATCGCCTTCCATCACCAGGATTAATTGATCCTTATTGGCGATGGTTTTCGGTAAACCGTCACAAATTCCTTGGGCCAGGGCAAACATGCGTGGATGTGATGGTTCGCCTTCCCAGCGGAAAGCCAGCGCAATCGTTGTTTCACTTTCCTCAATATCAAACCGGGTCAAAGCTTTTGAAATTGCCTCAGCTATCTTTTTTGGTTCGATATCGCCAGCCAAGGAAATATCCAGCCGGATCACCGGGATGTTTCTAATCGGCAGACTATCAGGTTCAGTGATATGAACAGTATTGCCGCTCACCTGCACGGTGAATTGCGAGGCACCAACGACAGTTGCCCGAATACCCTGACCCGGATCATAAACCGGATATTCAATTTCATTGTTTTCCAGAGCTTTGGAAAAAGCCGTTGCCATATCCTGGCCGAGATCACCGAGATCAGCTTTTTGCCGTTTAAAAATAAATTCAGAAACGCCGCCGGAAAACGTCACCGCATCAATTTTGGTTTTGCTCGGCAGAGCCGGTGTCAGCATGAGGTCTTTACCCAGCTTCGACGGTTTTTTGCGGGCGATGGTGTCTTTCAAAACGCCGATCATGGTATCGACCAATTTTTGCCGGTCACTTTTTGAAAGTTTAGCCCCGAGTTTAAGCTCGATACCGGCTTCTTTCGCCATGCGTTCTGCCGGGCCCTCAATGCGCGCAAGCTCGCCGGCATCATTAAAAGCGATCAGGCGGCCACCCACGGCAACCGCAGAGCTATCGAGTAACTTACCGCCATGGACCAGGGCAAACTTGGTGGTGCCGCCGCCGACGTCAATGTTCAGGAAAGTTTTATGTTCTTTGCGGGAAAGCTCCACCGCACCTGAACCATGCGCTGCCATCAGGGCCTCAAGATTATGACCGGCAGAGGCACAGACGAATTTACCAGATTCCGCAGCAAACAGATCAGCAATCGCGCGGGCATTGCTGCGTTTCAGTGCTTCGCCGGTTAGAATTACGGCACCACTATCAATATCGTCCCGTTCAAGCCCGGCTTCTTTATAGGCCTTGTCGATAAAAATTTTAAGCTCGTCCGCATCAATTGTGTAATCAGACCGGTAGGGCGTCAGCAGGATCGGTGACTTCCAGATAATTTCCCGGCCAACGACGACAAAGCGGCTGGAAAGCGCTTCCGAAAGCCGCTGCAAATGAACTTTGGCAAACATCAGGTGGGATGTCGATGAGCCGACATCGACACCGACGGTGGTGAACTCAACATTGTCGGCAGACCAAATTGCATCGCTGAGCTGTTCGCGTTGCTCCTCGTTCGGATGAATGTGGTCGAACTCTAAATCGTGCATTTGAATTTTAACCTGTAAGGTTGATCGCGGCTATTTAGTATAGGGCGTTTCGTCGATGAATTCAGTCATGCCTGATGTGCCGTCATTTTTCTTTAGTTCATCCAGGAAGATACCATGGATGCGAGGGTCTTGATCTTCATATTCGATCTGGCGGCCACCATCCTTGACGCTGACATCGACGCCGCTGAACAGACCCATTTTTTCCGAGGTGAAGGGATAGCGCAAACTGCCGAGTGCAATCGCCAAATAACGGGCGGGTTCGTCGGAAGTATTATAATGCTGGTGATACATGCCGTCCGGCGGTGCAAAGACAACGCCATGCTGCCAATCGACCCGCTCAAAGCCTTCATCTTCTTCATACCACAATAGTGAGTAGCCGCTTCCGGTGACCGAAAAGACATGAAAATCAGCGCCATGGCGGTGGGCTTTTTTATACGTGCCGACCGGCATTTCAGACGAATGAGCATGCATGGTGCCGTCAGCCAAGATGAATTTCATGTTGGAGCTGCCGGCGCCACGTTTATCCCAGGCCTGAAGTTCGAACTTAGCGAGATCAGGTACAAAGTTGGTTTCCCACATATGGCGCCCGGGTTTTTTTGGAATAAAGTCGCCTTCGCCGGAGAAATAATTGCCCTTGCCCTGGCGCTCCGGGAATTCGAACGAATTATTGAAAACGAAATCCTCATTGTGGATCAAGTTCAAAACCAGGCAGAGATCATTGGTGGCGGAGAGCAGGGCACGTTCCTGGCCGCTGCTGTTGAAATGCTGGTATTTGGCGTTGAGTGGTAAGGCAAACAGGCTTTTTGGCCCCCATTCAAAACTATGGGTCTCGCCATCGACAGTCTCGATCGTCGTGCTGCCATGACCTTCGAGAACATAGATAACCTCTTCATAGAGATGCTGTTGCGGCGAGATTTTACCACCCGGCGGGATATCGACCAGGAAGATCGAAATATAATCGCCCCGGCCCTTGAGATGAACCGCCGCACCTTTGGCATCAATGCGGGGCCAGGGTCCGGTCTTGACTTTCAATAGGTCGATGCCGAAATCTTCCACTACCGGAATGCCTTCGCCGGCAATCCAGTCGAGATAGGGATCAAATAGAAATTTGGGTTCTTCTGCGTCAGCCATGTTCATAAAATCCTAAATCGTGCCGTCCAGATAGGGCTTTTCATCGATGAACTCAGCCATTTTCGATTCAGCACCATGCTTGGCAAGATCTTCCAGGAACATCTTGTGGATACGCGGGCTTTGATCTTCATACTCGATCTGAGCACCGCCATCCCGCACGTTGACATCCATGCCCATGAAAACGCGGCGCTTGGCTTCAGTCATCGGATAACGGAGACCACCAAAGGCAATCGCCAGATAGCGCGCCGGATCAGGGCTGGTATTGAAATGTTGGTGGAACATGCCGTCTGGCGGCGCGAAGACCACACCGTGCTGCCAGTCGACGCGCTCATAAGGCTCAGTGTCATCATACCAAAGCAGTGAATAGCCTTCTCCCATAACGCAAAAGACATGGAAATCGGCACCGTGACGATGGCCTTTTTTATAGGTGCCCACCGGCATTTCGGACATATGCGAATGCATCGAGCCATCTGCTAGAACAAACATCATGTTCGAGCCGCCGGCGCCGCGTTTTGACCATTTGCGCAGCTCGAACTTGGAGAGGTCAGGCACAAAATTGGTTTCCCACATATGGCGGCCCGGGCGCTTCGGAATAAACTCACCTTCGCCGGAGAACGAGGTCTCGGTGCCTTCGCGTTCGGGAAAACGATAGTCGTTGTTAAAAATAAAATCAGTATTGTGAAACAAATTCAACATGACGCAGAGGCTGGTCGTGGTCGACAGTTTGGCGTTTTCCTGTCCGCTGGCATTGAAATGCTGGTATTTGGCGTTGAGCGGCAGGGCAAACAGGCTTTTTGGCCCCCATTCGAAACTGTGGGTGCGGCCATCATGGGTCTCAACTGTGGTACTGCCATGGCCTTCTAAAACATAGACCACCTCTTCATAGAGATGCTGCTGCGGCTCACACTTACCACCGGGTGCGATGTCGATAATGAAAATCGAGATGAAATCACCGCGACCTTTAAGATGCGCAATTGCGCCATTGGTGCCGTAGCGGGCCCAGGGTTTAGTCTCTACTTTGATCAAATCAATGCCGAAATCCTCAACCACGGGGATACCTTCGCCTGCTACCCATTCGAGATACGGATCGTGGAGAAATTTAGGTTCTTCAGCTTTCGCCATGTGCAGCCTCTTAAAATATGATGTGATTAACAAATTTAATTAATACTTAGAATTCTAATTATTTTTTCCGCTCGATCAACACGAAATAGACAACAGATCACATCGATGGAATGGTATCGCGCAGTAGTGGATATAGATTACCAAGCAGTGATCGCGGCCAGGGCAGGGAAAGAGTTTGATCAAATAAAATATAGGAGAAAATTGTTATGCCTAAAGAAACTGACAGGATAAGTTTTATACTTTCACGGCCTTCAACCCACATATAGGCGGCCACAAAGAGTAAGATCGTCGGCAACATTCCAATTAAGGCAACACCGACCAAAAAGCCAATGATCCAACCGAGGAAAATCAGGGCGCGCTGGATGGTAATTTTGAGCTCTTCCGATTGAGTATCGACGCTGAGGTCTAGTTTGAGGGTAGCAACCGCTTTAGATTTGGCATCGTCACCCCCGCCTCCAGAACTGGCCGATTTGAATGTATGGTTGATGAATCCCAAAATTAATAAAACAAAAGAAAAGCCACCAATGGCTTGCGGGACCAGCCTGGCATCAAACTTCCACAATACTGTTTGGGTTAACATCACGCCAATTAAGACAAAAGCTAAGCCATAGAACAGAGTATTCATATTGATATTGGCCGTCCTCGAATAGCCGGACAGCATGCCACTCACTCCGCCCGCCATTTTAACTTCACGCAGCAACGGCCGGACAAAGCCCCAAATTGCGATGGCAAATAAAACCATAACGATGGGGTTGGTAACCCAGCCATAATCATAGCGGCTAACGGAGATAAAGTAATAACGCTCAACCACTGCACCCAAAACAAAACCAAGAATTAATGGAGGCCGCGGCCAACCTAGGCGTTTCATAAACCAGCCAATAAGACCGAATATTACCACGGTGATGAGATCACCCCAATTGCGCGAACCTTGATAGGCACCGACCATTATAACTGTGAGAATGAGCGGCATAATGATCGGCTGGCGGATCAGTGCGACCTTGGCGAATTGATTGGAAAATCCGAAGCAAATTCCGGCACCCAGAATATTGGCGAGGGCAACGCTCCAGATAATTGAATAGGTCACATCGAGGTTTTTCGACAGCATATCCGGGCCGGGTTGCAAACCGTGGACCAGAAAGGCGCCTAACAGGATTGCCATCGAGGCACTGCCGGGCACGCCAAAGGCAATTGTCGGCACCAGGGCACCACCTTCTTTGGCATTGTTGGAGCCTTCAGAGGCGAGGACACCTCTAATATCACCGGTGCCAAATGTTTCAGCGGCACCCTTTTCGGTGCGGGCGGCATGGCCATAGGCGATCCAGTCAATAACCGCCGCTCCAATCCCGGGTATTGCGCCAAGCGTGGCGCCTAGCCAGGAAACGCGGATAACTAGCCACCAATGGCGGAAAGTATCCTTGACGCCTTCCCATTGGCCGGAGCGGGAATCGATCTTGGAATCACCGGCGATACTACGCCGTTGAATGGCCATATCGGCAAGTTCGGGGAGAGCGAACAGGCCAATCGTCACGGGTACCAGCGGTAATCCATCCCACAAATAGAGCGTGCCCAATGACCAACGCTGGGTACCGCTTTGCGGATCGGCACCAATCATCGCAATCATAATGCCGAAACCGGCCACCGTCAGGCCACGTAATGGCGCGCCGGCACTAAGGGCGGCGACCATGCACAAACCAAAGACCGCGAAGGCGAGCAATTCGGGTGAGCCAATCGAGAGCATAACCGGGCGCAAAATCGGGATACTGACTGCCAGCAACAATGCGCCAAAGACGCCGCCAATCAGCGATGCCGAATAGGCGGCACCGAAGGCCCGGCCCGCCTGACCTTTTTTAGCTAAAGGATGACCGTCCAAGATGGTTGCCGCGGAGCCGGTAGTGCCGGGCACGCCAAACAGCACTGCCGGGATGGTGTCAGACGTCGTTGTCACCGATCCCATGCCAAGCAACAGAGCAAAGGCCGAGAAAGCATCTAGGGTAAACGTAAACGGCAGCAGGATTGCCATGCCGACAATGCCGCCTAATCCTGGGATAACACCGAGACCCAAGCCAATAATCACGCCGAGGCCCAAATACATCAGGCGCAGAGGGTCAGACATTGTCACAATGGCCTTGGTGGCCATTGCCAGCATTTCAATTTCCATCAGAGTGCCGTTGAATAGTGAGCGATAAATTACCCGGCGCCAATATGTGACGCCGGGCTTCTTTTATTTAGCGACTAACCGCAAGAAATTGCTTTGGCGGCGGAGCCTTGGAATGTGAAATCACATTTCATGCCGACTTTCAGTTTCTTACGTTTTACTTTTTTACCACCGATTGTGACTTTAGTCCGGCGGCCACTAACCCCTAGGCTTCCTTTGCGGCCTTGGCCTTTATAGGAAACTTTGCGGGCGCCATTACGTAATTTAGTGATTACACCTTTGACGGTTTCAATTGGAATAACCGCTTTTGCAACTTCGGTTTTGTCCGCACTGTTGGTGGCGCGTTTTGCCGCTTCAATGACGTCTTTCGGTGCGGCATAAAGATTTGCCATCAATACGCCAATTTGATCGCCACTAATGGGTGCCACTTCCAACCTTTGTTTGATCGCATCCTTTTTGTATTTAGGATCGTTCATGGTTGCCATGAAGGCCGTTTTAAGCGCTTTGACGCGATCAGCCGGTACGCCAGGAGGCGCCAGGAAGGGGCGGCCCCAAGCTTGACGGGCATAAATGAATTCCAGCACTTTTTTAGATTTGGCGTCAGGTGCGAAATCCATAATGAATGGAACGTTCGGCATGTCCGGGTGTTTTGCCGTCGACATTTGCATGAAGACATTGACTACTTTATTTTTGAGCCAATCGGCTTTACGCGATTTGAGGCTGGACCAGGAGTAACCGCAGCGGCCACCTAATTCGCCGCGTTCCATGGCGAAGTTGACGTCGGTACCGCCGGGATAACCGGTTACCAATTTTAGCTTGGTGCCGAGGATATTATTCATAACTTTTGGAAATGAATCTGTATCTGCGCCAGGACCCGTGCCACCAACCGTCATTTGTTTGGTTTTCAATTGTTGCCATTTGGTGATGCCGGTGGATTTCATCGACACACAAACACTGACTTCATTATTGGCACTGCCGAGCCAGTTAAATTTACTGGCGTCAAATTTAGCCGACGAGTTGCCGAGCAGAGGTTCCATCGGCATACCGCGACCGATCACACCAATCGCCGTACCGTCTTTTGGCAGCACATTATAAAGTTCGTTGGCAACCAACATACTTCCGGCGCCGGGTTTGTTTTTAACCACAATTTTCGGATTACCAGGAAGGTGATTGGTCATATAGCGGGCCACCGTACGGGCATATGTATCGTAGCCACCACCTGGGCTGTAACCAACCCACATTGTAACCGTTTTTCCCTTATAAAAATCTGCGACTGATTGGGCCATTACCGGGGTCGCTGAGAAAGCACCAACAGCCAATCCAGCGAGGCCGATGACGCTAAGTTTTTTTGCGATATTCATTTTGACGTTCTCCCTTAGTTTAAAAAATCTTTTTCCTATTCCAGAATTTGATCCTTGATCAGACCTTAAGTTACTTAGAATTCTATGTAATTAAGTATTGCACAAAGAGCCAAATAATTGCGAGGGTAAAATGGTAAACTCGCTAATTTTTTTATTCGCTGAAATTATGCTGAGATTATGATTGTCTGGGACAAAATGGGATTGGAAGTTTCCTAAGAAAGGTTGCAAAATGAAAGTCGGTATAATCGGATTGGGTAAGATGGGTGAGGCCATGGCTGGGCACGTGCTTACGCGTGGTGAAGATAGTTTGGCGGTCTTCGATCTGGATTCAATTCCAGTTGATCGAGTGAGTGAAAAGGGCGCGCAAAAATGTGCCGATGTCAGAGAATTGGCGAATTTCTCTGAACTGGTCATCATTTGCGTTGCCACCGATCAACAGGTGTTAGACGTTATTTCAGAAATTACTGAGAGTGATGCTGCAACAACTCTAGTCATAGCATCAACTGTTCATCCGGCAACCATCATCGAAGCGGCACAGAGCATAGCTGATACCAATCTAAAATTAGTCGATTCACCAGTGGTGTTTGGCAGTGCCGGAGCACGGGACGGCAATCTTCTTTGTCTATGCGGCGGTGATGAAAGTGATATTGAGTTTATTCGCCCTGCGCTGATGGCGTTCAGTAGGGATGTAGTTCGGGTTGGCCCGTTGGGGCATGGCCAAATGGCGAAGGCAGTCAACAACATGCTGCATTGGGCTCATTGTGTGTCGAATTTCGAAGCTTTGGCACTGGCCAAGCGGTTTGGCCTGGACGCCCAAAATTTACGGGAAATTCTGCTGCGGAGTCCTGGCACAAATGGCACTCTTGAGACCTGGGATGATACCTATTTGACGTGGCAGGAAAAGGATATGGATATTGTGATGGATCTGGCCCAAACCGCAGGCGTTACCATGCCGCTTTTTGGTCAGGTTGATCAATTGGTCAAAACCATTTCCCATGATGACATCCAAGACCTGCTTTACGGTGACAAAGCCACCTATATTGGCCAGATCATTGCGGGAGACTCTGACCTGCTCGGGGGAAATTAAAATGGTTGATGACAAAATATCTGCTGTTGGATTTGTTGGCCAGGGCCGAATGGGATTAGCCATGGCCAAGCATGTGATGGCGGCCGGATATCCGGTTTTTGGTTACGACATAAATGCCGAAGCTATGGGAACGGCGGTTGAAGCGGGCGTTAATCCGGCGAGTTCAGCTCGGCAAGTTGCTGAGAATAGCGACCTAATTTGTGTCATCGTGCCTAGCGATGATGATGTGCGCCAGGCCTGCGACGGTGCGGATGGCGTTTTTGCCGGCGCTAAAAACGGCTCGATTGTTGCGCTCTGTAGTTCGTTAATGCCGGAGACGGTATCAGAAATGGCAGCAGCAGCTCCTGAGGGCGTTGATATACTTGATCTACCTTCCGCTCGCGGTCCGATCGCCGCCGATCAAGGACGGCTGGCCTTACTGGTTGGCGGTGAGCAAGAAGTATTGCAGCGCGCTCAGCCGGTATTGGAGACATTCGGTGAAGCAATTCATTATCTCGGACCGCTTGGCGCTGGCCAGATTGCCAAAACTGCCAATAACATTTTGCTGTGGTGCAATATGCAAACAAGTTTGGAAGTGCTTTCGCTGACCCGTTCGCTCGGTCTTGATCCGGAAGCCATTCGCGAGGCGATGTATGATTGCAGCGGTGATAGCTGGGCGTTGCGCCAGCTTGATCGCATCAATCCTGCCTGGCCGGTTAAGGATATGATTAATGCGATGGAGCTCGCGGCGTCGGTGGGTGAAAAAATGCCAATGTCGCAATTAATGAAAGATATGGCCGGCCAACTCAGCCAGGAAGCCGCCAACAAAATTTTGTTTGGTGAAGAAGCTTAACCTTCATAGCCTTCGGCGACCTCAAGCTGGTCGAACCAGTCAAAGCCCATGGCTTTAACGATCCGGCTGGTGATGCAGAGAAACCGCGCCTCAGTATTTTGGTTGGCGAAATGCTGGTGAGCACAATAGGGCGGGATATAAACGAAGTCGCCCGCTTTCCACTCGAATTTTTTAGGCTCTTCTTCCCATTCCCATTCAAATTTGTCGAAGCATTCGAATTTCACATCCCAATGGAGATCATAGCCGGTACCTTCCAGCACAAAGACAAGTTCTTCACTGAGATGGCGGTGTTTGCCGGAGGCTTCGCCGGGTTTAAGAAATTGCATGTAGCCGTCAACGCAGCATTCCGCCGTGTCCATTTTTTCATTGATGACATGTTTGATCAGACCATCTGGTGAATTTTCATACGGCATGTCCTGGCTTTTGACGATTTTCAGCCGGGTTTCATAATTTTCGCGGAATTCGGCTGAGGCTTTGATCGCCTCGGCGTAGAAATCCACTTCCTCACCCATCAGGCGGGCGCGTTCCGGATCATCGATTGATTTTATTGCCATCTTAAAATTCCGTTGGCGGGGTATAGTCTTCAAACCCCTCCGGTGGATCCTTCGGTGGATATTTCACCATTTTCTGGAACAGCAGATGCATGAAGAGGAACAGCGGCTTGGCCTTAAAAACCAGCACAACTGCTTCCTCATCGGATTCCGTGTTGCAGTGCTCATGGACGCAGGCATTTTCGACAATAACCGCATCACCGGCTTGCCAGTCGTAGCGTTCACCATCATGGATATCGTGGCCGTTGCCTTTGAGAATATAAAATACCGCGCTGTTCATATGGCCGTGTTTTTGACTGCGCCCGCCGGGGGAATAGACATCGACATGGCATTCGAGCGATTGAGTGACCTGGGTTTGCTGCGGATTGATGACTTTCTTGCCGTAAGAGTGGGGGCCGCCTTTCCATTCCATATCAGCAGTTGAGTAGACCCGCGGTTGCGTAAAGAGTTCCTCGACCAGCTCGCCATAGGTGCCTTCAAGGGCGCGGACAAATGTGCGTTTCTTGGACCAGCGTTCAAACTTGGCTTCGTGTTCGGCGTCACTTATCTGCGAATTATGCCCAACCAGCGAGAACACCCGATTGTGGCCGGTTTTTTCGCTGCCGCCGTTATCGTTCTCATCACCATCATGTGGCATGGCTTTTCCTACTCAAATAACCCAATTTATTAATCGTCGAGCAGATGACCCCATTTATCCAGTGTTTTTTCCAATAATTCTGGACTGGACTCAGCAACATGCGGGAAATCGTCTTTCCAATCGAACGGACGGCAGGCATCCACGAGCGCCCGGGAATTAATATTTTCACCGGGTTTTTTCATCGGATCGAGAGCGCCACTCCAGGCGTTGCGGAGAATGTCGATATCTTCGACCGGGTCACAGCGTGTGTTCATCGCCCAATTGACATCGAACAGATTTGAGGGATCGATATCCTCATCAACCACGACAACCCAGCGGCCAAGATAATTACCGGCATGTGAGCCAGCCGCCAACATAAGTGCTTGCTTGGCATGACCGCCATAGGCCTGTTCTATCGAGATGACATTAAATAGACGCCCGCCGCCGCTGATATGGCTCCAGACACCTTTGACACCGGGTAATCCGGCTTTCTCGACCTGATCCCAGATCATCGCTGATTTAACGACGCATTTTGAGAAGGTGTAGTCTGCCGGCGGACGGCCAGGGCGCGCCATCGTCAGGATCGGGCTGTTGCGGTAGTAAACCCGTTTTACTTTGACAACGTAGTCTTCGCGGACCGAACTGGCATAATAGCCAGTCCACTCACCGAAGGGGCCTTCATTGCGCATATCGTCCTGGACAATCTCACCTTCGATGACGATCTCGGCATGGGCCGGCATCGGCAGGCCTGAAAACTCACCTTCGATAACTTCAAAGGGCTGGCCCCGATGGCCACCGGCATGGGCAAATTCGCCGGTCCCGTAAGCCACTTCATTGCCGGAAGACAAAAAGAGCAGGGGGTCATGGCCGACGCTGACCATAACCGGGCAGGGCTTGCCTTGAGCGAAATATTTTTCCCGGATCAAGCGGCCATGCTTGCCAGGCGACATCCAAAGACCGACCGTGTTTTTGTCGTGAATAACAACTCGGTAGGTGCCGAGATTGATCCAATCGTCATCGGGGTCGCGCATAATCACCAGATCGCCGGTTCCCATATAGCGCCCGCCATCTTCTTCATGAAGGAATGGGACTGGGAACTTATAAAGATCAACTTCCTGATCGCGGTCAATATTTTCGAGGATTGGGCCGGTTTCAACATGCTCGGCATCATGCAGCTTAAAATCCTTGAGGCGGTTGCGGTATGACTGCACGACATCCATGGCGCCATTTGGCTTGTCAAAACCAAGCGTAACCGCAAGCCGGCCCGCCGAATTTGTCATGCCACTTAGGACTTTAAAGTCTTTTGGGTAGCCGGGTATTTCTTCGAATAGCAAAGCTGGCGGGTTTTCCGGTTTGGCGTGATAGATCATCTCAGCGACGGCACCCATTTCGAGGTTCCAGTCGACACCTTTGATGGTCTTTAATTCGCCAATGCCTTCAATGCGGCCCAGCCACTCCCGCAAATCAATGTGCGGTGTCTGATATTCACCGAACGACGTGTTTACTACTTTTTTCTCCATCAACTTAATCCCTATTAACCGCCAACCCAGGCACAGCCTAAGACTGTTTTTTAGTTTTTTGATGCCAAGCGAGAATAGCAAACCCGACTAACCCGATGGTAACAAAAATTGCGATGATGTGATCAGTTTGAGATGCGTAATGGGTAATTCCTGCACCTTCGTGAGCAGAGGCTTCGGCGGCGGCAATAATTCCTGCAAAACCGAGTGTCGCTGCACTAAAACTCTTTTTGAGCATTTTTAAAAATTCTCCAAATAATTTAACATTGAAGATATGACTTTACTCATAAAATACTAAGAGTCAAAATACTTAGAAATCTAAGTGAAAAAAATATAGGGGAGGATAACATGGCCAAAAAGCCCATCGGCGTGCAGAAAAAGAAAAGACGTAAAACAATACCAAACAAAGTCCGGTGGAATTCGGATGTTATCGTCGATTTGATGCGGGATTTTGATTTTCCCTTTGTGCCACTTAATCCCGGTTCAAGCTTCAGAGCATTACATGATTCGATGGTCAATTACGGTCAGGATGATCCGCAGATGCTGCTCTGTCCGCATGAAAACATCGCCATTCAAATTGCCCATGGTTACGCTAAAGCGACCGGTGAGCCACTAGCGGCAATCGTTCATAACTTGGTTGGTTTGCTGCATTCCTGCATGGCGGTTTATTACGCTTATATTGACCGGGTGCCAGTGTTCCTGATGGGGGCGACTGGGCCAATGGATACGGGCCAGCGCCGCCCTCGCACCGACTGGATTCATACTGCCAATATTCAAGGCAACGCGGTGCGCGATTTTACCAAATGGGATGATCAGCCGGTCGGTATCAATTCGGTGCCATCTTCTTTTGGCCGCGCCTATAGCGTCATGATGACCGAACCTCAAGGTCCTGTTTACACCTGTTATGACACGTCGCTACTGGAAGCCGAGCAGCCCCATAAAGTTGATCTACCAGATGCCAACGCTGAGCGGGTGCCGACCCAGATTGCGCCGGATCAGGACGCCTTGGCCGAGGCCGCAGATATGCTGGTTAAAGCGAAAAATCCCGTGCTGCTGGCAGATTGGGCAGGCCGGATGCCGCATGGTTATGATAATTTAGTTAAGCTCGCGGAAACTGTATCGGCACCGGTGATCGATATCGGTGCCCGGCTGAATTTCCCCAGCCACCACAAGCTTAATATGACCTTGTCGCCTGAAGATGTGCTGAAAAACGCAGATTTAGTTGTCTGCCTTGATGCCCGGGATTGGGAGAAAGTCACTACGACTTTGGACAGTATGACCCGCAAGGTGACTTCGCTGGTGCCTGACAAAGCGAAATGGATTGATATCAGTTTCGCCGATCTCGAAATCAGTTCGTGGTCAACCGATTACCAGCGGCCTTTGGTGTCTGATCTGCGCATATTAGCTGA
>JABIIH010000221.1 GCA_018649245.1 Rhodospirillaceae bacterium
CAGGGCCAGCGGTAATAGTACCGCGCAAACAGGCCGGACACATGACCGCTCCCCGCTGGATCATCAAAGTTCATTTTTATCTTGCAAAAAAGGAGCCGTCCACACATGACAGCACCAGAGGTGCCGAACGTCTCGCCCGCAAAGCACAATTGGCCAAAATGTATAGTATCTCGGAAATGTCGGGCCACATTGGGCACGATCTGAACAATTTTCTGACGATTATTCAGGGCAATTTGGAGCTGCTGGAAACAATTGTCGCTGATGACGAAAAGCTTAGCAGATGGGTTTTTGCGTCTATCACTGCGACCGAACGTGGATCGGAAATGGCCAAGAATTTACTCTACCTCGGCCGCCGCCGTCCAGCAAATCGACGCGATATTGAAATTGGCGAGATTATCCTGGAGATTGTCGAAAAATTACAGGATCAAAATGCTCATAGTTTGCAGATCGAAATGTTAATCCCGTCCGATTTGAATACACTTCGAGTTGATGTTGGGCATTTAGAAATTGTTTTGGAACAACTTCTATTAAATGCCATTGAAGCGGTTGACGGTGATGGAAGTATTTCAATCAGTGCTGAAAATTATGTTGGTAATGTTATAGAGCAAGAGGAGGAAGCGCAGCCGGGAGTGCGAATTACGATATCAGACGACGGCAAAGGTATGCCGATCGCAGTCATTGAGCGCGCCTTTGAACCATATTTTACAACTAAAAAAAATCAGAAAGGTGCCGGTCTCGGTTTAAGTATTGCCTTCGGTTTTGCGCGGCAATCAGATGGGGCGATTATGCTCGATAGTAAACCAGGACAGGGCACGAAAGCGATTTTGGAAATTCCGGTTGGCAGGCGAAAAATTACCTTGCCGCAGACTTTGGATGGACTGGAACTCTTCGAATTTGCCGGTAATGAAAGAATTATGGTGGTGGAAGACGATTCTGCGGTGCGAGTGATAGCTGTGGAAATGTTGTCTTATCTCGGCTATGAAATTGTGCAAGCGACCGATGCTGGTGATGCCTTGGGGCAATTGGCAAATGGGTGCGAGGTCGATCTCGTATTTAGCGACGTTATTATGCCGGGCGGCATTTCAGGCATCCAAATGGCGAGGATTATTAGAGACAAATATCGCCAGCTTAAAATTTTGCTGGCTTCAGGTTATGTAGATTCGGAAAAATTGGAAGGCATTACTGAATTTTCCTATCTAGGTAAACCCTATGATCAAAGACTTCTGGGGCAACATGTTCGGAAATTGCTCAATCAGTAACCGTAAATCAGCAACAAATTGAAATATTCTAACACTTTTATTTTAAAGCGATTTCTAGTATTTCCAAAGCTGGTAACGGGTTTAAGACGATTTATTGGATGCAGCAAAAGAAATAGGCGCTGACGCATCGTTGCAAAAACCGTTCAGTTTGTCCGAACCGGGAATTATCGTTGATAATCTCCTCGCCGCCCAACAGGAACTTCAGTAATCCAATACAGCACCTGGAAAGGCATGGCGGGCCCGCGCTGGATCAGCTGGGTTAATCTCATACTCTTCACAAAACTTAATTAGCTGCTCTTCGTTGCCGAGGAGAAAATCAAGCACACCGCCGAGAAAGTCGGGACTGCCTAGTAACGCCTTAAAATCTTCAGGCGCGATACCTGATGTGGCCATGAATCCTTGCTGAAGATTTTCATCGGCTAGAATGAAGTTAATGGCCTTGAGCGCCAAGGTTTCTGCGCTCTCGATATCATAATTTGTAGAGGGAGGCATTTTTTAGGCTTTACCTTATGGTTCCAGATCTCGATCTTGCCAAATTCGACGCCATATTCTCTCCCCAATATCACAGCCTTTTTCATAAATATAGCCGGAACCGGTAATTGGGCCAGCTGTTGCAGCAGCGGGTACAATACGTCCTTTGGGTGAGGTGACGCTGGCTATTTCAAATATCAGTTTGCGGCGAATGGCGCGAGCGAAATCCGGAAAATCTTTGGCAATAACAAGAAATGCGCCAGCTCCACCAATAACGCAGCCACGATAATATTTATCAAGGTCTGGCAGGTTGAAGCGCGTGCCAAATCCCGGATTATTGTTGATGATCGGCAGGCCATTTATCGTAATGCCTTTTCTAACCACATCGCGCCGGACGTCTTCGACCAAGCGACCGTGATTGTTGGGTCCGTCGCCTGCAATATCGATGACCCGGCGACGGCCATCGATATTATTTTCGCCGATCATTTGCGCCGCTAATTCTAAAGCGTCACTGATTGATGTTCGACGGCCAAAAGTCAACGGCTCATTGATCAAAGTGTTGGCGAAGCCCTCAGCGGAAGCTTTGTCTTTGATGATGCGCCAATCAACGATAACTTCATTGAAATCCCGGCTCGAATAGTCAATGTAGGAAATCGCAATCTGCTTGTGATAGCCACTTCGAATAGCGGCTAACACATAAGGTGACCGGAGGGCTGCCGCGACACCTTCACGTTGCAACCGTGCTTCATCTTCATCAATACTACGCGATACATCGGTCGCAATAACAAGCTCAAGGTCGACCTTTATCGGCGCGCTTGCCAATCGATCTGAAAACAAAAATAGCAACAGCAGGGCGAGTAAATATCTCAACCGTGCCGCCACCAAGCCATGAAGCGAGCATAAAATCCAATCACCATGGCACTTACTAGCAATGCCAAACTGAAGATTACGCCAAATCCGGAGAAAGCATTGGCGAATAACTCAGCTGGCGCACTGCTGGGGACCAGGCCCGTTTCCAGCAGCGGCGCATATAAACCGCGCCACAAATTCCACATCAATAGAGCGATCCCTAGCCATGCCAGAATAGCGGCAAGCAGAGTGAGCCCTTTCCAACGTTTTGCCGTAAGCTCAATAAGAATAGGTGGTTCATTTCTGCCGTCATCCCGCCAACCGGGCAGCGCGACGCGGATATTGGATGATACAATTGCCATTTTGATCCTCCTTTAGATATTGAATAATTTGGCCGCGTTGAGCCCAATTATTCGATCTTTACTCAATGGCGATAAATCCTTTGATCGTCTTACAAATCCAATCGGGTCCTCTTCAATTTCTCCTCGCGGATAATCAGTTCCCATCATAATTTGTCGGTCACCAGCTTTTTTCACCAGTAACGGCAGCATATCTCGGTCGAAGATAACTGTATCGTAAAAAAACCGTGAAAGATAATCACTTGGCCGGGAAGCAATGTTTTTCCTCGTTTCTGGACGTGATTCATAAGCTTTATCTGTGCGTCCGGCGTAATAGGGCAAATAACCGCCGCCATGGGCAATAATAATTTTAAGTTTGGGGAAATCGTCGAGGATACCCTCATAGATTATCGATGTCATCGCGAGCGTTTCTTCCAAGGGCTGTCCCACCGAATTCCAGAGAAAAAATTCGTGCAGGCGTTGATCGTGGGTAAAGCCGCGTGGGTGAATATAAATTGGGAGATTTAGCTCTTCGGCTTTGGCCCAAAAATTACGGAATTTAGGAATACCTAGATCTTTCGCCCGTACATGGGAGGGGATAGCGACGCCCTTTAAGCCAATCTTGGCGAGATATTCCAGTTCCTTAACAGTGCGCGATTGATCTTGTAATGGCACCGCTCCGAGCCCGATATAACGTTCTGGATAGGCCGCAACAAACTCAGCAATGCTGTCATTGCATTGACGGGCGATCTGTTGGCCGGTTGCGCCATCGGCCCAATAGCTGGGGGTCGGTAAATTCATGCTGATAACCTGCATGTCAACGCCCATCCGATCCATATCTTTAAGGCGTGGTTTTGGCTTGCTCAGGGTTGCCGAGGCGCTTGATGATTGGCGGCCATGTTCTTGCCTGGATGCGCTCGGAACCCAATGTTGTTTGCCCGGTTCCTTGCCGCGAATTTTAACCTTGCTGGCGAGTGCGAGAACCTCTGGCAAGGCAACGTGGGTATGAACATCAATCTTAGGGTAACTGCGTGATCGACGCGCAATTTTCCGGACCATAAAACTCCCCTTATACAGAACTTTCTTATCAAGGCAGCTTAGGCCAGAACAATGGTCTCTGCCAATAGTTCCTAAGATCGCTAACGCTCCAGCGATCTTTACAGATTAAATGTGGCGGACTATCGTTTAAATTATGAGACACACAACTGTTGGATTATTGGAATTTGATCGCGCCCGGGCCACACCGGGCGTTACAATTATTACCCCCCTGCAAGGCAAGGCAACCTATCTGGTTGGGATGAAAGGTGAGGTGCTGCATCACTGGGATCATCCCTTGAAACCCGGTAATTACGCCTATCTCCTAGCCAACGGTAATTTATTGTGGGCGGGCGAGACGGTTGAAGGACCGAGTCCTGGCGGAGGTAGGGGTGGCTTGCTGCGGGAATATGACTGGGATGGCAATGTCTTGTGGGAGTATCAGGACGACGCCCAGCATCATGATTTCTGCCGGCTTCAGAACGGCAATACGCTCTATATTGGTTGGGAAAAAATGCCGAAGGAAGCGCAAGCACGAATGGTTGGCGCCGAGGCCGGCACTGAAGACGACAATGGGGATACCTGGAGCGACTATTTACGAGAAGTGTCACCTGCCGGCGAAACGATTTGGGAATGGCACGCTCATAGTGATATGCAAATCGAAGACTATCCTTTGCATATCATGAGTACGCGCAAGGAGTTCCTGCATTGTAATGCCTGTACCGAATTGCCAAACGGCGACATCATGCTGAGTTTCCGCAAAAATAGCATGATCATTGTGGTTGATAAAAAGACCAAGAAAGTTTCCAAGCAGTGGCAGGATAAGGCCTGGGGGCAGCAACATGATTGCACCCTGCTGGAAAACGGAAATGTGCTTTTTTTTGCCAATGGTATTCATGTTCCTGGTGGGGTTTTTCATTCCAAAGTCATTGAATTCGATTGGGATAGCGGGGATGAAGTCTGGTCTTACACCGGCTCGCCGCCGTGGTCGCTGTTTAGTCCCAATATCAGTGGCGCGCAAAGATTAGCCTCTGGCAATACCTTGATCTGCGAAGGTTTGCATGGCGGTGTCATCGAGGTCACGCCGGAAGGTGACATTGTCTGGGAATACGTCAGCCCGTGGTTTGTAAAAACACTGCGCGGGCCAAATAACGGCGTCTTTCGGGCTTATCGCTACGCCGTAGAGTCGCCGCAAATTGCCGGCCGGGTTTCCTTGGCCTCAAGTTACTAGTTCTTCCTCGTCTTCTTCTTCGGCCGGAAATCGCTCGGTTAAATAGCCGAAATCTTTGCGCTTACCGCGCCGCGAAATGAGTTTTTGTTGTGCCGGGATTGGAAAATCCGTTATTTCGATGAGTTTTTTCTTGATTAATACATCAACAACATCCTCAACCACGCGAGCCAGGGATAAATCAGCTGCAATCCAGCTTTATCTTTGATTTATTGAGAAGATTACAACATTGTTCAATGAGCTAAGAACGGCTATAGATGCAGCTATGTATACGTTTTCTTTGAATAAACTTTTAATCTTGTTTGGATTTATGGTCGTCGCCCTGACCGCCTGTAGCCGTCAAGAGCCCTATATTTTTAAGGCTGAGGAATTTAACCGCAACAGTAATAATTTTGCCAAGGAACTCGAAGACCGGACGACCGTCGAAATTTGTTATAATAAACGCCATACCTCGCCAAAAATATTATCACAAATAGCAACCGATGAATGCCGGCGCTTTGGCAAGCGGGCTCATTTTAGTAATAGCAAAACTCTCGAATGTTCAATTTCGGCTCCGGCGATGGCACAGTTTTGGTGTTTGGGGCCGGATGAAACTATTGAAGATCTTTTAAATCCAAAAAAATCTAAACCGCTTTGATTTGCTGTTATTGGTTTTTAAACCAATTTACCCGTATAAAATTGTTCTAAGTTTAATCTGTTAACCTTACCAAGGTCGGATTTTTCGACCTTTTATGAATGGAGTAGGGGAGATGAAAAAAGGTCTTATTTTGGCCCTGGCGATTTTTTTGGCGGCTTGTTCCAATCAGAATCGCCTGTCGAATGGCCAATTGATCGGAACCATTGGCGGCGGCATTATTGGTGCATATGTCGGCAGTCAATTTGGCGGTGGAGCCGGAAGTTTATTATGGATGGTAACCGGCGCGGCTGTCGGTGGGGCGGCTGGTTTTGCGTTTGGTGACAGCCTTATTCCGTCAGATCGTGCCGAATTTAAAAAATCTACCAAAACCGCCATGGATCATATTCAAGACGGTCAGGTTTATTCCTGGACCAATCCGGATACCGGTGTCGCCGGCACAATTAAACCGACCCGCACCTATTATGCCGGTGACGGTCAGCTGTGCCGGGATTTTGATGCGACGATTGCCGCCAGCGAAGGTATTGGCAGAAGTAAAGGCCGGGCCTGTAAAATAAGTGCCGATGCCTGGTTTGTTGACGGTACGGCTTAAGTTACCAGCTTTGTAAAATCTTAAGGTCGAATGGGAAAGGTCATGTCCTTTGTCATAACTGCGGTAACTATCTATGCCGTTTTGCTTGGCCTGCTTTATGTCTTCCAGCGCAATTTAATGTATCACCCGTCGTCGGGGCACATGGATCCAGCCCATTACGGCGTTCCGGAAATGACCTCGGTTAAAGTCGAAACGGATGATGGTTTAAGATTGACCGCCTGGTATCGTCCACCGGCGAATGAAGATACCCTGACCCTGTTATATCTACATGGTAATGCCGGTCATATCGGTTATCGCGCTGATAAGGTTAAGCCCTATCTCGAGGCCGGTTATGGGATGCTGCTGTTGAGCTATCGTGGCTATGGCACAAATCCCGGTTATCCGACCGAAGATCATCTTTATCTTGATTCGCGAGCAGCGCTGAAATTTTTGGCTGATCAGCATATCCCGATTTTTAAAACGGTTATCTACGGTGAATCTCTTGGCACCGGAGTCGCGGTAGAAGTGGCTCAGAATCTTGGAATCGCAGGTTTAGTACTCGAAGCACCTTTTTCATCTATGGTTGATGCGGCCGCACTTCATTTTAAACTGTTTCCGACCAGCCTTCTGGTTCGGGATAAATACGATTCATTAAGCAAAATCAATAACATAAAAGCTCCAATATTGATTATTCATGGTAAAAATGACCGGACAATACCCTATTCGCTAGGGCGTAAGCTTTATGACATGGCGCCGCAACCTAAAGAATTTTTCGGGATCCCAAATGCTGGTCACAATGATCTTTATGATCATGGTGTGGCGGCTAAAATAATTGAGTATTTGGAGAACAACCTTTAGAAACCTTCTAAGTTATTGACTTTGCACTAGAATCTGCTATATTAAAGACATAAAAATATAAGTTAGGTGCGTGATAATGGCTTTAACGCCAAGAATAGCGGGTACAAATATGGTGCCGGCTGGTGGTGGCAGGTTTGCTGCAACCGGTGCCGTTGCCAATAGTGACCCGGCTCCTCTGACCGAATTAAATCAGATTAATGCGCTGATTTATGAAGGCCAATCGGAGTTCCAATACGATCAATTTAATGCGCGTCAGCAGCAACAACAATATGCTCGCCGCCGTGCCTTTGATCATTTCGGTCGTCCTATGGAACAGACTCCGGAGCGTCGCGTCAATAATTCAATGATGGGAAACTCCAGCGAGAGTTTTGCCGCCGCATTTGATCTCCAAAATCACACCGATGCTCATTTCAGTAAGGGGCCAAAACAGTCGGCGCCAACGACGTCTTTAGACAAGATAATCGCGACCTATGAACTGACCAAAGAAGTTATCTATGATGAAATTCCGCCGCGCGGTGAAAATATCAGTATGGTTTTATAGAATTTTTTTGATCGCCACCAGATGACTCGGCTGCGCGCTGGGTTTTTTTATGTCCGCTTTTTCAACTCCGCTAAACGATCCGGTGTATCGACATCGAACAATATACCATCCTGCTCAATTGCTACCTCGATGACCTGATCAGCATGTTCCTCAAGTAAATGACGGGCGCCGATGTCCCCTGTCACCGCCAGTATTTCAGCGATAAACTGTTTGCTCCAGACGACAGGATTACCTCGCTTACGGCCATGAACCGGCACGCAGATCGAGCGCCCCTCAACCGGATCAAAGGCACGGATTAATTGGTCGATGTGTTCGGCTTTCACTAAGGGCATATCGCCGAGGCAGACAATCACACCATCAATATTGTCGGGCAGGGTTCTCAGACCAGTTTTAAGCGAGGTGCTCAGGCCATTCTCATAATCCGGGTTATGAACAAAAGAATTGGTGAAATCTTTGAGCGCTAACTCCACTTGATTATTCTGGTGGCCAGTGACGACCAGTAGCCCATCAGCTTTAGAGGCGGTAATTTGCTCAGCCACCCGGGCCACCATCGTTTGGCCATCAACATCAGTTAGGAGTTTGTTCTCATTGCCCATCCGCCGAGAAGAGCCGGCAGCTAGGAGCAGGCCAGCAATTATAGGCTCATGCGCTGAGGCTTTAGACTCGCTGCTATCCTGACGCAACTGCCCGCGTTCACTGATTTCCTTCAATAAACCACCCGAGCCCATCAACATGATATCGCGAGGACTTATCGGCATATTGGCAAGCAGCCGCCACAACACCCAATCAAAGCCGTTGAGCTTCGGAGAGCGGGCGCAACCGGGCATACCGATCACAGGCGTACCCCCAAGGCCACCGATAAACAGTAAATTACCCGGATCAACCGGCATGCCAAAATGATCGACGCTGCCTCCTGCGCTAACGACTGCTGCCGGTAGTATATCAGCCCGGTCAACCACGGCTGAGGCACCAAATATCAAAATGATGTCGCAGGCTTTGCTATTTAACTGATTGATCGCATCAACAACTTCTTGCTCGGTATGCTCACAGCGGATTTCAGTTGAAATATCACTGCTGAATTCCTGTACTCGGGCGGCAGCGGTTTGCAATGTTTTATCGAGAATACTTTCCTTCATGCCAGGCAATCGGGTCATGATCAGCCCAATTTTCTTAGGCTGGAACGATGCTATTCTTACCATAGGCTCGTCGCCGATACTTTTCAACACAGCATCAAGAACAGATTTCGGAATCGCAAAAGGAATAATTTTGATGGTCGCAATAAGTTGAGCCGGCGAGGCGATATCCATGGCTGGCATGGTCGCGATTGTCACACTTTCATCAATCAGATTGATTTTATCCAAGTGATCCCGCTCAAACGCGATCAGGCCATGCGCCTCAGCGATCAAATTGCAGCGCCCGGTAAATGCTTTGCCGGCAGTTACATGCTGACCGGCCAGCGCTTCGGTGATAGCCGCCGCCGCCTCGTTTTCGCCGACATCATCATTCTCGAGGCGCGCCACGGTAATTTCGCTGATGCCTTCAGCGCTAAACAGTGACAGATCATTGGTGGTGAGGATATGCCCTTTTTTGAGAATGCGCCCGGTCAGTCGTGCTGAATGAGCGAGGGTGGCACCTTCCGCATCTGCGACAGGAACCGCGCCGAATTTCATTAGCTCTCAAGCTTGCCGTGCTTGACGGCAACCATTTCAGCCAAAATGGTAACGGCAATTTCAGCCGGCGAGGTGGCACCCAAATCAAGCCCAATAGGAGCATGAATGCGAGCAAAATCTGCTTCGCCAAAACCAGCCTCGGTAAGACGCTCCAGCCGGGAGGCATGAGTGCGGCGG
>JABIIH010000226.1 GCA_018649245.1 Rhodospirillaceae bacterium
AAACAAAATCAAGGCAATTCTAAATCTGCCACAAAACCAAAGAAAAAACGACGCCCAACACGCCAGAATTCCGCCAGAAATGTGAAGGCTTTGCTCGCGCAGTCTGAGTTTCGGTGACAATCTAAGTCTCGAAGATATTATCCTTCGCCATGCTATCGGCGAACCGGTACTGCCCGACCGGGAGGCCGGTGCCTCAGGTGTGATGATGATACCAATTCCAAAAGCTGGTATCTTGGAACGGGTCGATGGCACCTTAGCGGCACAGGCAATTCCCGGCATTACCGAAGTTGTGATCAGTATTGCCCTCAGTCAGGAAGTCGTACCACTTCCGGAAGGTGATAAATATCTTGGATTTATTTTTGCCAAAGCAGAAACACCGGTAGAAGTTGAGACCGCGCTACGTCAGGCTCACGCGAAACTCAAATTCGAAATTAACTAACTGCAGATCTCAGCAAAAGTTTCAGCTGCACGGACAACACCCGCCTCATCGACATCCAAATGAGTGACCGCTCTGAGACCATTCGGGCCCGTCGCCCCCATGCGCACACCTTTTTTCAGCAGTTGCGCCGATATTTCAGGCCCTGACAGGTCCGCTTCAGTAATGTCGATAATCAGAATGTTTGTCTCAACGGTCAACGGATCGATTTTCACGCCAGGTATTTGCGCCAATCTGGTTGCCAATAACCGGGCATTAGCATGATCGATGGCTAAACGATCAACCAGATGATCAAGCGCATAAATCCCTGCCGCCGCTAATATCCCGGATTGCCGCATCGAACCACCCAGCCGTTGCTTCCACGGCCAAGCCTTGGCGATGAAATCTTTTGAGCCCGCGATCACCGCACCGACGGGACAACCCAAGCCTTTTGAGAGATCAATCCACACTGTATCGACAGTGGCTGCGTATTTGCTGGCCGAAACGCCGGAAGCGACAACCGCGTTCAACAATCTCGCGCCATCCATATGAGTGATGAGATTATTTTCCTGGGCCAATACCCTCAGTTTTTCCAAAACCTCCAGCGGCCAAATACTGCCGCCACCCATATTGGCGGTTTGCTCAACCGCGAGCATTTTTGAGTCTGGAGCATGACGAAAACCGGCACGCAAAGCTGCCTCAGCCTGATCGACGCTATACTGCCCGCGTACACCATCCAGCGGCTTGATCATCGCCCGCGCAATCACCGCCGGACCACCGGCTTCAAAATTAATGATGTGAGCGGTCTTGTCGGCAATTATTTCATCACCCGGCTGACAGTGAACTGCCATCGCTATTTGATTGCACATTGTGCCGGAAGGCACGAACAGCGCTGCTTCTTTGCCCAACAGATCAGCGACCTTTTCCTGGAGTGCAATTGTCGTCGGATCTTCTTCGGCTTGCTCGTCACCGACCTCAGCCGCCATCATCGCCTCCAGCATGTCTTTACCTGGGCGGGTTTTTGTATCGCTAAAGAGTTCGACTTCCGGATTACTCATAATATTCTCAAAGCTGTTGAAACCTTTGCACCTTTCTGCCTGATTTCGTACTCTGCGTCCAACGCAAATGGGTCTACATTAGATGAACCGAATAGAAAAATTTCTAATAGTTGTTGGACTGGCTGTACTGGTAATTGGCGCCTTGATTATTCGCCATCAAGATGCCGGCTATTTAGCCTTTCAAAAAGGAGATTACCGGACAGCTCATACCGAATTTTCCAAGCTTGCCGAACAAGGAGACCCGTGGGGAACTCATTACACTGGTTTGATGCATGGAATATTTTTGCTCGGATCAATTAACCAAACTAAAGCGGCAAAATATTATTTAGCGGGTGCCCGCCTCGGCAATGTCAGGAGCGCTATTCTGTATATTGATCTTCTCAGAAGATCAAAAAGATTAAATCAATATTGCACCCTCTATGCCGATTTTGTCGACAAGGCCGTACAAACTCACAATCCGTATGCGCTCGTCTTAAAAGCACAGCAATTGATTTCCGGCCGCTGCGTTCAAAAAGATATCATCACCGGTGTCCATTTCTTCAAATGGGCAGGCGAAGTTAAACCACAAATTGGTGACCACTATTCAAATTCATTTGAAAGTTTAAGCGATTCTCAAAAACAGCAATTTGAAGCCTTAAAAATCGAAAGACCGCCTGCCATCAGCGAACAATCCTTTCTCGAATTTTTTTTAGCCAAACAAGAGCAATTCGGCCTCATCAAATTCGATTAACTTGCTAGCGGGATACGCCTACAGAATTGATGTGATGCCACAGCAGGCGGGCGGCAACACTGCGCCAGGGTCGCCACGCTTCGGCCATCGCCACCAGCTCGTCCCGAGGCGGACGTTCTTTAATGCCTTTAAGATGCATCAAACCCTTAACCACGCCGAGATCATCAACCGGCCAAAGATCGGGACGGCGGAGCGCAAACAATAGATAAACTTCGGCTGACCAACGGCCAATGCCTTTGAGCTTGATCATTTCCTCGATGGCATCTTCATCCGCCATCCGGGCAACCCGGCGAAAACTAAACTCACCGCTAACAACCGCCTCAGCAATACCCATGGCGTAATTAACTTTTTGGCCGCTGAGACCAACGGCACGTATTTTGTCCGGGCCGAGTTTAAGTACAGTTTCAGGCCTCATGGGTTTCTCAATCGCATCCAAACGCCCGCCGATTGCCCGCGCCGCCGAGGTTGAGACCTGCTGACCACAGATGATTTTAAGCAACGTGCTGTAACCGGTCTGGCGCGAGCGCAATCCCGGCAAGCCGATGTCTCTGACCAAACGGGCAAAATCCTGATCGCGCCGGCCAAGCTCGCGCGCGCCCTCTGCAAAGGTAATTTTGGTGATTTTCATAAAATGCCCTCTAGCCCCGCCATAATTATGTCAAGTCTTGCGCCAGATATGATTTAGGTTAACTATATTACCCATAGTAGCAAGTCATTGAGTAACAACAATAAATTACAATTTTTTAGGAGGTTTTACCATGATTGAAGGTATTACAGAATTTTCAATATTCGCAATCATCATCTTTGTTTTTGCGATTATATTTGCCGCCATGGGCATCAAAACCGTTTCTCAAGGGACGGAATATACCTTGGAACGATTTGGCCGCTATTCGCGTATTCTAAAACCGGGTCTTCACTTCATCATACCTGTGATCGACAGAATTGGTCATAAAATGAATATGATGGAGCAGGTGCTCGATGTTCCAACCCAGGAAGTCATCACCAAAGATAATGCCATGGTAGCTGTCGACGGTGTGGTTTTCTTTCAAATATTAGACGCGCCAAAAGCAGCTTACGAAGTCAGCAATCTGTACAACGCCATGCTCAATCTCAGCATGACCAATCTAAGAACCGTTATGGGCTCGATGGATTTGGATGAATTGCTGTCCCAACGTGATGCAATCAACACCCGCTTGTTACAAGTCATTGACGGCGCAACCAATCCTTGGGGTATTAAAGTCACCCGGGTTGAGATTAAAGACATTGCCCCACCACGGGATTTGGTAGATGCCATGGCCCGGCAGATGAAAGCCGAACGGGATAAACGCGCTTCCATTCTGGAAGCCGAAGGTGAACGGCAAGCTCAAATCCTGCGCGCTGAAGGTGAGAAACAGTCGGCTATCTTAGAAGCCGAGGGCCGCCGCGAATCTGCTTTTCGTGACGCCGAAGCGCGTGAACGTGAAGCTCAGGCCGAAGCTGAGGCGACGGCATCCGTTTCCAAAGCAATTGCCGAAGGTGATGTTCAGGCGATCAACTATTTTGTCGCCTTAAAGTATACCGAGGCCTTGGAGAAAGTCGCTTCCGCCCGCAACCAAAAAGTCATTATGATGCCGCTGGAGGCTTCCAGCCTGATCGGTGCCATTGGCGGTATCACTGAGCTTGTAAAAGAATCAGTTGGTAATGCTTCACGATCCTCGGGTAGTGTTCCGAGTACGGAATAGGTATAGCTCAATTTAAGAGATGGTTTGATTTATCATGGAAATACTTAACCATTTGATTTTCTGGCATTGGCTCATATTGGGTGTTGTCTTGATCGCGCTGGAAATTCTCCTACCCGGTTACATTATGATGTGGATCGGCATGGCCGCTATTTTAACGGGCGGCCTACTGTTCCTGGTACCGGATATGACTTGGGAATATCAATTCCTGATATTCGCTGTACTATCCGCCATCTGCTTGTATTTCGGCCGCAAATATATCGGCAGCAAAGAAACCCCATCCGATCATCCGGGGCTAAATCAGCGCGGTGCCAATTATGTCGGCCAATCATATGTTCTGGATAATTCGATTCAAAATGGTGTCGGCAAACTGGTAATTGACGATACCAGTTGGCGCGTCACCGGAGACGATATGCCCAAAGGGACTAAAGTAAAAGTCGTCGGCATGGAAGGATCTTCCCTAAAGATCGAAAAAGACAAAAATATGTAAATAGACCGCGGTGATGGATGACGAGCGGAAATTAAACGTCTAAACTCGCCTCCTAAGCTCAACACTAAAATCCACTGGGAGGCACAAGTGCTCGTCGAACAAATCTGGACCGAAAATAATTACCGTAATTTCAACTATCTGATTGCCTGCCCCGAAACCGGTGAAGCAATGGCGATTGACCCATTGGAATATGGTAAATGTCTCGCCGCCGCCAAAGACAAGGGCTGGCAGATCACTCAAATTCTCAATACTCACCATCACGGTGATCATATCGGCGGCAATCAAGGTGTGGTCGATGCGACGGGTGCTAAAGTCATCGCCCACGCCGAAGCCAGTGATAAAATCCCGGGTATGGATATCGGCCTCAAAGCGGGTGATGTGGTCAAGGTTGGCAAGTCGGTCGAATTGCTGACGATGGATACGCCGGGCCATACCATGAGCCATGTCTGTTTACTGTCACAAACCGATGTACCGGCGCTATTTGCTGGTGACACCATGTTCAATGCCGGGGCTGGCAATTGCCACAACGGCGGCCATCCGGAAGCGCTCTATACGACTTTTGCTGAGCAAATCGACAAGCTCCCTGACAATACGCAGATTTATCCCGGTCATGATTACATAGCCGGCAATCTACATTTCACCCTCGACCGGGAACCGGATAATGCCCGCGCTCAGAGCCTGCTTACTGAAGTTGAAGGCCAAGATACCCATCAGGCGATGGTGACGACGTTGGGCCTGGAAAAAGAAATCAACACCTTCTTCCGGCTCTCCAGTTCCAGCGTGATCAATAAATTACGCGAGGCCTTCTCCGATTTGCCGGCTGATCCGGATGAGAAAACCGTGTTTCTGAAACTGCGCCAACTTCGCAACGACTGGTAGCTGTTATTCGGCTGGTTGAGCCGCGGGACCGGTACGGGCGTAGCGGCCAGCCGCCAGCGCCGTCACAATGGCAAAAAACATAAAGCCGGCAGAGGCGTAATAAACGCCGGTTACTTGGCCGGAATCCATGATGCTACCGAAGATCAGTGGGCCCACCATACCGCCAAAGCCAAAGCCGGAATTGACGAAGCCGAAAGCCTTGCCGGCATTACCCTTAGGCGTCACTGCACGGACCAGCACATCACGTGACGGCATAACGATGCCGGTCATAAAACCGCCCAGAACCAAAGCCGCAGCAGCCCACTCAAACGGTAAAATGTTCACGGCGACAATGCAGGTCATGATGATCCCCACCAAATAACCGACGGTCGCCACTAATTCCAAGCGCTGGACTTTATCGGCAATGTAGCCGCCGAAGAGCACGCCACCCATGATACCTATCATAAAGACAAACAAAACACGGTTGGCCGTCGATACATCAATGCCATACATGCTCGGCAAAGCAGAAGACGAAAACTGCTGAATGCCATTGCCGGCCAAGGCAACTGCGACATAGAAGAAAAATAAAATGAGGATAGGCCGGAACTTGATAAACTCCATCACGCCCATGCTTTGCGAGGGTTGAGTTTGAGTCTGCTCCGCGTGTGACGAATCATCCTCGCCAATTAGCAGCGATTTATTGGCCAGCAAAATCAATGTCATTACGAGGCCGGCGCAGCCGATCACGACCAACGCTATCTGCCAGTTGAAATGAACCCGGAGCGGGTCAACGATAACTGGCGCAGCGGCAAAGCCAGCGAAACCTGCAAAAGCGTGAGTGGCATAAGCCTTCCCCGACCTTTTCTGCTCGACTGAAGCGGTCAGCACGACGAAATCGGCGGGATGAAAAACACTATCGCCCCAGCCGGCAAAGAGCGCGAGCACTACCATCACCCAGTAAATCGGGAACAGGCCCATCAGCACAAAAACGCTGGAAACCGTCAAAGTGCCGAAGATTAAAAACCAACGGGGCCCATATTTATCGGCAAATATCCCCATCGGATACTGGCCGGTAAAAGAGCCGACGGCATAAACTGAAGTAATTAAACCAAGCTCGGTAAAGGTGACGCCCAGGTCTTCTTTCATCACCAGAAACAGCGGCGGCAAGGCCAGGATATAAAAATGTGAGAAAAAATGCGCCGAGGAAATTAGGCCAACGACATAACGTTCCTTCTTTCGCACCGCATTTTCATCGGTCATTTAAATTTATCCGTTGAATTCCAAGATATCGAAACCTTTGTCACGATCGAACAGGTAAATCAATGCTCGATCATCAATCTCGACAGTCGATAATTAACCTTTTGGCAGTGCCGATTTGAAAAAATTCTCGAATTCCGCGACGACATTTGGATCATTGAATAAAATTTCGTTTGAGTTTCGTAACCGCTCAGATATTTCAATTCGATATCTCTCATCCAGGCCAAGCTTGAGCGCAATCTCGATGTAATCTTCGATATTTTCAGCCATACAATCGGTGATCCCCATCGCCCGGTACATGCCCGCCGTCACCCGGCCCCGCATTAACGCTCCGTCATGAGTGACCACTGGCTTAGCCAGCGCGAAAGCTTCAAACGATGTATTGCCGCCACTGAAATGCGGCGTGTCGAGAATAACATCAGCAGCATTTTGCAAAGCGATAAAATCTTCCGCTGATTGCCGCGGCACGACGCTGATACGCGCTTCAACATCGGCAATGG
>JABIIH010000227.1 GCA_018649245.1 Rhodospirillaceae bacterium
ATGGGGTTAAATAACGACGATATCGTGCTCGCCAGCAAAATTATAAAGACGCCGCTTAATCCGGGTTTTACCTCGCTTAACCTATCGCAAGCTGTTTTGCTGGTGGCCTATGAGTGGTTCAAACTCGCTGACGATACGCCTGCCAGTGAATTGCGAATGAAAGACTCTCAGCCGGCGACTAAAGCGGAATTGATCGGACTGTTTGAACATCTCGAAAATGAATTGGACGCACGTGGCTTTTTGCGGGTGAAGGAAAAGCGCCCCATAATGGTCCAGAATATTAGAAATATTTTTCAACGTGCTGATATGACTGAGCAAGAGGTCCGCACCTTGCGTGGCATAATAAAAAGTCTGACGACATTTCCTCGAGAAGATGAGGAAGACAATTAATAAGTCTTAACGCACCAGATCGACGCCCTGGCGGGCCAGCTCATCGGCGCGTTCGTTTTCCGGATGCCCGGCATGTCCTTTAACCCATTGCCAGGAGATCTGATGAGATTGGTTGAGACTATCCAACTCCCGCCAGAGATCATGATTAACGCGCAAACCCCCACCTTTGACTTTAAAGTCTTTAGCCTTCCAGCCTTCAAGCCATTCGGTCATGCCTTTTTGAACATACTGACTGTCGGTGTAAACTGTCACCGTACAGGTCTTTCTAAGTGCCTTTAGCCCTTCAATAACCGCCTGCAACTCCATGCGGTTGTTGGTGGTTTCCTCTTCACCGCCATAAAGCTCTTTATCCGCGTCCCGCCAGCGCAAGAGGACCCCCCAGCCGCCCGGCCCCGGGTTACCGCTACAGGCGCCATCCGTATAAAGCTCAACTTGAGTATCATTGTTCGTGTCTGACATGCTGGCCTTCTAGCTTAGCAGCTGTCATCTGAAAAGAATTAATTAGGTGCCACAATTAAATATGTCACTTAATTATTGTAATCGTGGTGATAATGATCACTTAACCAAGCAAGATAAGACTGTATTCTTTAGTCATTCTAAGATTTGCAGTATAATACACCAGCGAATCGTTTATGAGTGTTCAAGCGCCCAAAGGAACTTGATGCGACTTTTCATCTTTGCATTATTGCTGTGTTTTACAGTTGCCTTGGTTGGCAATCTCAATCGTGTGGAAGCAGCGCGTATTATCGATTTTACCGAGCAGGAAGAGCGGGAACTCTCCAGTGAAAGTGAATTGATCAAGCGAATCCAGATAATGCTCAATAAGATGGACTATTATTCCGGACCCGAAGATGGCCGGATGTCGGAAGATCTGCGCCAATCTATCCGCACCTATCAAAAAACTCTGAGTAAAAAAATTGATGGTTTGGTCAGCGACGACTTAGCCAACCATATGGAAACTCAAAGCCGGGTTGGGGCCATGTTACGGCGGCTTAATCAAATTCGTAAAACAGATATCGCTGCAGCCCGCAAAGCTTTAGCTAACAGAGCTGAAACCCGTGAATTTCTCAAACGCGGAAACATCGATGAAGTTGCTGATCCGACCCGAGATGCCAGCCCGTGCTTCCGCGACCCCAAAGAGAAATGTTTGCTGGAAGAAGCAATCGAGAGTGCCAAAGCCATCCACAAACGGGAACTGCGCGATTGGGCGCTTGGCGAAATTCTAGTCGCCCAGGCCAAAACCGGGTTTATCGCTCAAGCTATCAACACAGTTTCCAAGATCGGTGATGCACGATTGATAATTGTTGCTTTGCGCGATATTGCCCGAGCGCAGGCGCGGGCCGGCAGAATTGATGACGCCTGGCAGGCCGCGCAAATCATTCCGAGCGCCTTCCAACGGCTTGAAGCTTTTGCCGCCATTGCTGATATCCAGCTCAAGAATAAAGATCATGACGGTGCGCATGAAACGGCAGCGCAAATTATTCTCCAAACCGACCGGCTTGATAACCCGCTACAACAAGTGACCTTGCTGGCGCAAATGGCGGTTGTTTTGGCCAAAATTGGCGATACCGGCGCAGCAGAAGATGCCCTTACCAGAGCACAGGGCCTAGCCCGCTCAAAGGCGTTTGAAGATCAATTAAGCTCGATGGAACGAGGGGCCGCCCTACGTCACGTCGCCTCGGCCTTTGCGGAAATCGGCCAGCCACTCCGGGCTCTATCGTTAATCGAAGAAGTATCCGGCGCTTACGACCGAACTGCAGTGCTGATGAGTGCGGCGACGGCGCAAGCTCAGTCCGGTGATACCAAGGCGGCACTGGAGACGGCGCGGAAAATAATTGGCCGGCGGTATAGTTCAGTCATCCTCGGCCGGATTGCCGTTGCCATGTCGGCCAAAGGGCAAAAGACGCAAGCTGCGGTAACCATCCGTCTGGCGCTCACTAAGGCCGAAGACATTGAACTTGATTATGCCCGCTCCTATGCAATTGGCCAGCTCTCACTGTCACTCATCGACATCGGCATCCAGGATAAAGCTGCAACCATCGAAAATGCCGCTGAAACCGCGCTTGAGATCGAAAATGATCGTTTGCGCGCCTACGCATTGTGGTCGGTTGCCGCAGCCCAGGCCAAAAAAGGCCTCACTGACGAGGTTAAAAAAACAGAGCAACTGGCTATTGATGCAACCGATGCAATTGGCAGTTCTTTAAGTCAGGTCTGGATGCTGGGCGATTTGGCGACGGAAAATATCCAAGCCGGGCAATTGGAACGGGCAGCGAGCGCCTTTAACCGGGGAATCGCCATTGCAGAATCAATTGATAACGCCTGGGGCCGGGCCCGGGCACTGGCCAAATTGGCGGCAACCTTACACGATTTTCGCTAAATTTATTTCTCGCCGATAGATAGTCTTGTCGCACCCCAATTGCTCAACTAAAGTCTCTCCATAAAATTAATTTTTTTAATCTCATTAGGGAGGGAATCAAATGAGTGAAGCAGTTATTGCCCAAACCAAACCTTGTCATGTAGACGTCGAAGAAGGCCAGCAATACGCTTATTGCACCTGTGGCCTGAGCGACAATCAACCGTTTTGTAATGGCGCCCATAAAGAAGCCGGCGAATTTAAACCGAATGTATTTATCGCTGAAAAAAGCGAAACCCTGCATCTCTGTGGCTGCAAACGGACCGGCAACGAGCCTCACTGTGATGGTACCCATAAATCGCTCCAAGATTAAGTTGATTTAGACGGGCAAAGAGATTGGGCAGGAGCGGCTTCAATGAAGTTTAGATTTATACTCAATTTAGCCGCTCTCGGCTGCCTGGGATTGATACTGACGAGTTGCGAAACCGCCGATATTCTCAATCCGTTCGGTAAAAAAAAGCCTTTGCCGGCTTGTCCAAAAGTACAGCTGTTGAAGGATACCGATACCATCACTGCCTATCGTGCAGGCCCGGGCCGTGATATCACGGACATTCGCTATGAAGCCGAGCTCAAGGGATTTACCGGTGAGTGTGAATATATCGGTGAAAAGGGTATTTACTCGAAAGTAAATGTGACGATCAAAGTCGGCTTTGATATAACGCGCGGCCCAGCGGAGAAAAGCCGCTCGACAAATGTAAGTTATTTTGTCGCCATGCCGGAATTTTACCCCAAACCGCAAGGCCGCCAAGTTTTTACAACCAAGGTAATATTTCCTGAAAACCGCAATTCCATGCAAATTGTTGATGAGGCGGTTGAGGTTTCAATCCCGATAACGAAATCGCGTTCGGGTCCGGGTTCAAAAATTTATATCGGCTTCCAGTTAACGCCCGAGCAGATAAAATTTAATCGGGAAAAGCAACGCGTTCCGCGCATTCGATAATTTGCATCCGATAACTGAGCAGAAATATGAACGACACTTTACAGACCACCGTACTGCATCGGCTTCACGTCAGTTTGGGCGCCAAGATGGTGCCCTTTGCCGGCTATGATATGCCGGTGCAATACCCGGCTGGTATTCTGACCGAACACCGTCACACCCGTTCTCAAGCCGGCTTGTTCGATGTCAGCCATATGGGCCAGGCCATCTTACGCGGTGATGATGTAGCCGCAGCGCTTGAAACCTTGGTGCCGGGTGATATCGCCGGACTTGAAGAAGGCCAGATGCGCTATACCCAGTTTACCAATGAGGCCGGTGGCATTCTCGATGATCTCATGGTGACAAATCGAGGCGACCACCTATTTCTGGTGGTTAATGCCGGCTGTAAAGATGCCGATTTTGCCCATATTCAAGAACATATCGGGGGTCGCTCCGAGCTTGAAATACTGGCTGATCGCGGCTTGGTCGCTTTGCAAGGCCCAGAGGCCGCCGCGGTATTGAGCCGTCATGCGCCGGGGGTCGACACCATGCCGTTCATGACCATGCAGGATGTTGAAATCGCTGGCATTAAATGTCTGATTTCGCGCTCCGGCTACACAGGTGAAGACGGTTATGAAATTTCGCTACCGGGAAACCTGGGTGTTGAGCTGGCGGAATTATTACTTGCCGAAGCCGCAGTTGAACCAATTGGTCTCGGTGCCCGCGATACCTTGCGGCTGGAAGCTGGGCTCTGTCTTTATGGTCATGATATTGATGAAACGACTTCACCGATTGAGGCTGGGCTATTGTGGTCAATCGGCAAGCGCCGCCGTGAAGAGGGCGGCTTTTTGGGTGCTGAGCGAATCATCACTGAAATTGCCAATAAACCGTCCCGCCGGCGGGTTGGTATTCTGCCCGACGGCCGGGCGCCGGCACGGGAAGGCACTGAGATAACCGACCCATCCGGCGCTAAAATCGGCGTTGTAACCAGCGGTGGCTTTGGCCCGACCGTCGATGGGCCAATTGCTATGGGCTATGTAACCCGCGAAAACGCTGCCGTCGATACGACCCTTCAATTGACGGTTCGGGGTAAAAGTTTAAATTCAAAAGTGATTAAATTACCGTTCGTAGAACAAAATTATTATCGTGGATGAGGAACAGGAAAACTTAAAAATGGCAACAGTGAAATTTACCGAAGAACATGAGTGGATTGCCTTGGATGGTGACGTCGGCACGGTCGGTATTTCAGACTATGCCCAGAACCAGCTCGGTGATGTGGTCTATGTAGAGGTGCCCGAAGCAGGCGCCAGTTTCAACAAAGGCGAGGAAGCGGCGGTGGTCGAATCCGTCAAAGCAGCTTCCGAGGTTTATGCGCCGGCAGATGGAGAAATCGTCGAGGCCAACAAAGATTTGGAAGACAATCCCGGTGCCGTTAATTCGGATGCCCAAGGCGCCGGCTGGTTCTACAAAATTAAACTCAACAATGTCGCCGATATCGACGGCCTGATGGATGAGGATGCCTATAAGGCATATGTCGCGGAACTCGACTAATGCGTTACCTGCCACTCACTGATCAAGATCGCCAAGACATGCTGGCGGCAATCGGTGCGCCCAATATCGAGGCGCTCTATCAAGATGTTGCCGCTGATGTTCTGTTGGATCAACCGGTTGATCTGCCGGGATTTAAGGGAGAGCTTGAGGTCGATCAATTAATCTCGAACTTGGCAGCAAAAAATCTCGGCTCCGGGGCGGCACCGTTTTTCTTAGGCGCCGGCAATTATTCTCATCATATCCCCGCCGCCGCCGATCATCTTATCCAACGCAGTGAGTTTCTGACCTCCTATACGCCGTATCAGCCAGAGGTTTCTCAAGGTACCTTGCAGGCTCTGTTCGAGTTTCAAACTCAGGTCGCGATGATCACCGGCATGGAGGTCGCCAATGCATCGCTCTATGACGGCGCCACGGCAGCAGCCGAAGCGGCGATGATGTCTTGCCGGGTGACCCGGCGGAACAAAGTTATTTTATCGGGCGGATTGCATCCGCATTACGCCGAAGTCACGGCCACCAATGCAAAGTTTCTTAGCCTCGATGTTGTTACCAATCCTGCTAACCCGGAGAGCACCGAAGATCTCGCCGCCCAGATCGATGACGAAACTGCCTGTGTAATTGTACAGAACCCCGGCTTTTTTGGCCAAGTTCGCGATCATGCCACCTTGGCCGAAGCGTGTCATGACAAGGGCGCATTGCTGGTCGTGGTGGTCACTGAAATTGTGTCCTTAGGAGCGGTGCTGTCACCTGGAGAAATGGGGGCGGATATTGTCGCAGCTGAAGGCCAGTCATTGGGTAACGCGCTTAATTTCGGCGGGCCTCATGTTGGACTGTTTGCCGTGCGCGAGAAATATTTGCGGCAAATGCCGGGCCGCCTCGCCGGTGAAACCGAAGATGTCGAAGGCAAGCGGGGTTGGGTGCTGACTTTGTCGACCCGGGAACAGCATATCCGGCGGGAGAAAGCGACCAGTAATATCTGCACCAATTCAGGCCTCTGTGCCTTGGCGTTCTCAATCCATCTGACACTTTTAGGTGAGGCGGGTTTTACGCGCTTGGCGCAACTTAACCACGCGACGGCCATTGCACTCGCTGATAAACTTGATGCCATAAGCGGCGTTGAAGTGATTAACGAGACGTTTTTTAATGAATTTACTCTGCGCCTGAGCAAGCCGGCGACGGCTGTGGTTGAGGCGCTGGCGGCTCGAGGTATCCTCGCCGGTGTGCCTGCTTCCAGGCTCTATCCAGACAATGCAGAGCTTGAAAATCTGTTGTTGGTGGCAGCGACAGAAACGGTAACACCAACGGATATGGATCAGTTGGTTGGCGCGCTGGAGGAGGTTCTCTGATGAGCACTGCCTCCGGAAATCGCGCCTTACAGCTGGAAGAAAAACTAATCTTTGAGCAGAACTCGCCGGGTATGACGGCAGTTGACCTGCCCAATCCAGCGGAATTGACCAATGTCGAAAGCCGCTTGGGCGATGTGGCGCGTACAAATCCCATCGGTCTGCCCGGATTATCGGAACCTCAAGTGGTTCGGCACTATCTCCGTCTCAGTCAGAAAAACTTCGCCATTGATGGTGGGCTTTATCCCTTAGGTTCCTGCACCATGAAGCATAATCCGCGCCTCAATGAAAAGATGGCGCGTCTGCCGGGTCTTGCCGACATCCACCCCTTGCAGCCGAAAGCTACCGTTCAAGGAGCCTACGAACTGATCGATATGACGGCGCATTGGCTTAAAGTCTTGACCGGTATGCCAGCTGTGGCGATGTCTCCAGCCGCCGGCGCCCATGGCGAGCTTTGCGGCTTGATGTCTATCCGAGCAGCTTTGGAGGCCCGCGGCGATGGCCGCCAGCGTGTGTTGGTGCCGGAATCGGCCCATGGCACCAATCCGGCAAGTGCACATATGTGCGGCTATAAAGTCGAAGCAATACCTGCGACCGAGCAAGGCCGGGTTGATCTCCAAGCTCTCAAAGACAAACTCAGTGACGAAGTCGCGGCGATCATGGTGACCAATCCCAATACCTGTGGCCTGTTTGAAAATGAGATTATCGAGATGACCCAGGCGGTGCACGACGTCGGCGGGCTGGTCTATTGTGATGGCGCTAATTTCAATGCCATTGTCGGTCGGGTCAGGCCGGGCGACCTCGGCATTGATGCGATGCATCTGAATTTACATAAAACTTTCTCAACACCTCATGGCGGTGGTGGACCGGGGGCGGGACCCGTGGTGCTCTCGGACGCGCTAGCAGCTTACGCGCCCCTGCCCTATGTCGTGCACGGTGAAGATGGCTTTGATTTAATCGAGCATGCCGCTGAGGCGGGTGATAACCAGCCTTACGGGCGCATGAAAGGTTTCCACGGCCAGTTTGGTGTGATGGTCCGCGCCCTTGCTTACATGCTGTCGATGGGCTCGGACGGCTTACGTCAAGCCTCTAGCGATGCGGTGCTCAACGCCAATTACCTGATGGCTAAGCTCGGCGATATATTAACCCCGTCTTATGATGGTCCCTGCATGCATGAAGTATTGTTTGATGACCGGTTTTTGAATGATACCGATGTGACAACGCTGGATTTCGCCAAGGCGATGATCGATGAGGGCTTCCATCCGATGACCATGTATTTCCCGCTGGTTGTCCATGGTGCGCTGCTGATGGAACCGACCGAAACCGAAGGCAAGGCGACCCTCGATGAATTTGTCGGCGTTATCCGGACGCTCGCCGAAAAAGCGCAAACCGGCAATGCCGAAGACTTTAAGCAAGCGCCGATATATACACCGCGCCGCCGCCTGGATGAAACCATGGCCGCCCGCAATCCAGTGCTGACGTATAAGCCGGATCAAGCGGCGGCAGCTGAATAGCGGTTAGCCACTTTTTTACTTCTGCAGTTCTGATGCAACTTCGCTCGGTTGAGCGCCACCGATCAGCGCCATCAAAGCGTCAGCCGCCGTATCGGCAAAGACTGCATCGTTGATGTGGGCATCGATGGTCGCTAAAGGTACGTCCGGCTTGAGTTGCTGCCGCAGTCCATCGATCATCGCCTGATTACCCTCTGGCCCCCAGAGCGGCCCACCCTCAATGTTAGGCGCCGAAAATCCGCGTTTCGGAATAAGCATCAAAGTTGGACCGAGGGCCTGGTTAAGCCGCTCGGCTATAATCCCGGCGACCTTGGTCATATCATCTGGTGAGGGCTGAACAAAAGTCATCTGCGGATTATAAAACAAGGTAGGGCGTCCCTGAAAAGACTGCGGAATGTGCTCCGGTGAAGGGTAGATCATGTAGTCACACGCGCCGACCGAAATTACCGCCGGGATGGCCGTGCGGGACAATTGGCTGAGCCGCTCGGGCGCCCCGCCAACGCCGCCAAATAAATCATCGATAATCTCGTGGGTGCTGTAATCCAAAATCCCGGCAAACATGCCCTCACCGGCCAGTTCCTCCATCGTCCGGCCACTGCCGACAGCATGAAACGGCACCCCGTCAAAACCTTTGGCCTCAAAACGGGCCAGGGCCTGCTGCACGCCCGGCGTGGTGACGCCCATCATGGTAATGGCAACTGCCCGCCGCTCACTGTCCGGTACTGGCCGTTGGTGCGCACCCATCCCGGCAATGGCG
>JABIIH010000232.1 GCA_018649245.1 Rhodospirillaceae bacterium
AAAGTCTTGTTTTGTAAAATGCTCTGAATAGCGTGCCCGGGGTCAAATTCAAGGGCCGGATAAACACCAAAATTAGCCCCGCCATTATCGGCACTATCGAAAATCTCAGGTATTCTTTGCTTGGCGAGTTCTAACGTTTCGATGGCATTGACGCCGTCACCCAAATCAACAAAGGCGCGCGCCAGAAAATAATAGGCATCCGGATTGCCCTTTTGCCACTTAAGTGCCTGTTCAAAATCCACAATCGCGGCGGCGGGGTTGCCGGCAACCAGTGCGGCATAACCGGTCGCGACCAGCTCTTGGCTGTGACGTGCTTGAGGTCGTCTTTCATCAGATTGAACCATTTTTAGATGTTAGCAGGTACCGGCTTTGCTGATCTAGCCTGGGCTTCGCGATGGGCGACATAAGAGGTCGCCGAAATAATTAAGAAGCCGCCGATCCAGGTATAGATATCGGGCACTTCGGCAAAAAATACAAAGCCCAATAACGCCCCCCAGATAAGCCGCGTGAAATTGACCGGCTCCAAGGCGCTGACATCGGCGAGACGCAAGGACCGCATCAAGGCATAATGGGCTAGGCTCAACATGGCGCCGATCAGGATCAGCCAGGGATAATGTTCGAGCGCCGGCCACTCCCAGACAAACAGTGCCGCCGCCAATGAAATCGGGATCATAAAAAACGTCAGATAGAGCACGCAGGTGGTTGAGCTATCGGTGGCAATCAGTGATTTGGCGAACAGGCGTTGACCTGCACTGGCGATAACCGTGACCATGACCAACCATACCCCGAGGCCGACTTGTTCAAAGCCCGGCCGGATGACGACCAAGGCGCCCGCGGCACCGAGACCCAAGGCGAACCAGCGCCGGGGGCCCATATGTTCTTTCAGAACAATCACCGCCCCGACACTTACGCATAACGGCGACATCAGATTAAGCGCCGCGGCGTCGGCCAGGGATAGCAATGTCAGCGCCATAAACCAAGCGAGAATAGCCACGCCATTGAAGCAGCCGCGGTAAAAATGATGGCTCATGTGGTTTGTCTTAAAAACCCCGAAGCCGAGCTTAAGCACCGTCGGCAGAAAAAATAAAAAACCAAAAAACGTGCCGAAAAAAGTAATCTCGAGCGGGTGCAGATGCTCCGCCATGCGGCGGACAAAAACCCACATGATCGCCAATATACCGGAAGATGCCGCGGCCCAGAGCACGGCGGCAAATCCTTGGCTTGAAAGAAGTTTAGCGGGCAATAATTTTCTAGCCGCTAAGGCGCATTGGCGGGTGAGTTTTCCGGCTTAAGCGCCTCATCACCTTTGGCCAGTGCTGCTTTGCGGTCATTTGGAAATGGCTCCTTACTATCACCAGGTGGATGATCTTCCGGCAGATAAAGAGCGACTTTATTGGTCTTCGGCCATTTCTTTTTAATGTCAATGTCGCGCTCATTAACGCCCCGGGCCTTGATGATCTTGCCATCAAGACTTTCAATATCAAGCCACCATTTCTGGCCTTTAACCCTTGTGCCGTTGCCCATCGCATCATCAAGCCAAACCGCAATCGGGATCATGATCGGCTTTAGCCACATCGCATTGATACCGAGCCAACTCGCCACCCTTTGCATCAACGGCCCATCTTTAGTGACGACTTTATTGAGCGGACAGGTTTTCATGCAGCGTCCGCAAGCTGAACCCTTCGGATTGGTGATGCGGTATTTAGCACAATTCTCGACATCCGGCTTCCAAATTTCATAGCCGTTATACATGATCTTGGGGCCGAACGGGATGGCGTTGCAGGGGCATTCGCGGGCGCACTTAAAACAATTATCGCAGAATTTCTGCAAACCAAAATCAATCGGCTTATCGCACTCCATCGGCAGATCCGTCGTGATGACCACGGTTTTGGAACGCGGCCCAATGAACGGATTTAGCACCAACTCGCCAATGCGGCTGAGCTCGCCCAAGCCGGCCAGCAGCATCAAGGGAATTTGCATAACCTGGCCGCTCGGCGCCGAATGACAGCGCGCATCGAAGCCGAGTTTCCGAATATAGCCGGCAATCACACTGCCAACCTCAGCACCGCGTAAATAAGCGCGGTAACTTTGGGTGCCGCTGATCCAATCGTCGCCACTGGCCCCTTCCATGGTTTCAAAGCCCTGATCGATCAGGCAGACGAGGGCATATTTATGCTTAGCCTCAACCGGATTGCCTTTGCCGTCATGGGTATACCAGGCGTAATCAGGCACTTCGCAAATACCGACAATATCCATATCGAGAAAATAGGCGAGTGACTTGATATGCTTGGCCATCAATTCCGGATCATCCGTAAAGGGAGCCTCTTCCTCGGCGACCGGTCCTTCATGCAGCGGGATCATCGCCGACATCACTTCGCCGATGGCTTCCGATAGCGGGTTCTTATTGATAAAGCGGGCGCGCTCGTCTTTGACCTTTGCGCCAAGATCGCCAAACATCGGCCGGGTAAAAAAAGCCGCCCTGAGCGGCACGCGTTTAACTTTATCGGTATCAATCCGCGTGGTCGGCTTATCGACCCGCTTGACCTGCTCCATCGGATATTTGCCGAGATGAGGCTCGCGGAATTTAAATTTAAAGAAGCTCATGGGCCCTGCCTGATTATGCTATTTTCGGTGACCAGAGGCTATCACAGGAGATTACCCCGCGCCAAACTATGTTTGGGCAACGAACTATCTGAATTTTAAACAAATTAAAGGCCCGTGATTGAAGCGGGCCTTTTTGGGGGGAGGTATTTAGGAGGAGTAACTTGGCTATTATAGTCTCATAAATCGCTTTGAAATGATGTGATCTAGATCACATTTCCTAAAAAAACTGCCATATTTGAGCTATCCTATTGGAATCCCAGCAAAAATATTTTCACATTTTTACCGTTTTTCCCGGATTCATGATGTTTTGCGGATCAAGCGCCAGTTTTATCGTCTGCATCACACCCAAAGCGTCACCATGTTCGGCTTCTTGATATTTGAGTTTGCCCTGACCAATGCCGTGCTCACCCGTACAGGTACCGTCCATGGCAATGGCCCGCTCGACCAGTTTGCGGTTAATTTCATTGCAGATACGGAGGTCCTCTTCCCGCGTATCCGGGTGGATCAAAAGTTCGACATGAAAGTTGCCATCCCCGACATGACCGACAATCGGCGCCACAACCCCCGCCTCATCGATATCCTGCTTGGTCGTCATAATGCATTCAGCAAGCCTCGAGATCGGCACGCAGACATCGGTCGCCATGACGGCACAGCCGGGCCTGAGCGCAATGGCTGAATAGGCCGCATCATGGCGGGCCGCCCATAATTTATCACGTTCTTCGGCATTGCTGGTCCATTTGAATTCGCCGCTGCCAAATTCCTGGCAGATTTCCGCCATGCGTTCAGCCTGTTCCTTGACCCCGGCATCGGAGCCGTGAAATTCAAGAAATAAAGTCGGCTCGACTGGATAATCAAGATCGGAATATTTGTTAAGCGCATCCATCTGTACTTCATCGAGCAATTCGATGCGCGCCATCGGGATGCCCCATTGGATGGTCGAGATCACCGCATCTACCGCCCCTTTAAGACTATCAAAATTCACCACGGCGGAAGAGATCGCTTCCGGAATACCAAACAACTTAAGCGTGACTTTGGTAATAATCCCGAGCGTACCTTCGGCGCCGACAAACAACCGGGTCAGATCATAGCCGGAAGATGATTTGCGGGCGCGGCGCGCCGTGCGAATAACTTTGCCGTCTGCCGTCACCACTTCAAGGCTCATCACGTTTTCCCGCATGGTGCCATATCGCACCGCATTGGTGCCGGATGCCCGGGTCGAGGCCATACCGCCAAGCGAAGCATCAGCACCGGGGTCAATGGGGAAAAACAGACCGGTATCCCGTAAATATTCATTAAGCTGCTTGCGGGTGACGCCAGGCTCAACCGTCACATCCATATCTTCGGTGTTGACCTCGAGCACGTTGTTCATTTCCGAGACATCAACGCAGATGCCGCCATGCAACGCCGCCAAATGGCCTTCGGCCGAGGTGCCGGTGCCAAAGGGAATGATCGGCACCCCTCGTTTGGCGCAGGCATTGACAATCGCAACAACATCTTCGGTCGAGCGCGCCATGACGACGGCATCAGCCGGCACCAGTTCATGGAAGGAAAAATCACGGGCATGATGTTCCCGGACCGCCAGCGAGGTTGAGACCAGTTCACCAAATGTCGCTTGCAGCTCCTCAATAAGTTCTTGGATTACAGTTTCGTCAGGCCGCGTCATCGCGCCAGAACCGTCTGCCGGCATCGGAATACTCCTCGCTAAACATAATGGGGCGCCATAATGCTGAATATTACGCCTTCCTGCAATCTCGTAAATAGCGCAAGTGTGATTCGTACGTGATCAAGCTCAGGCTTATTCTTAGGTGATTAGGAAGGAGGTATCCAATGCCGACAGCCATTGAAAAAATCATCCGGCCAAGTCCGCTCCAATTGGGTATGATTTGCGGCCTGTTACTGGCCTTGCTGTGGATCGTAATAGATACCAAAGCTGAGGCCAGTGGCGAGATTAATACCACAGCCAGCAACGTCGCGATTGAAGGCTATGACAGCGTCGCCTATTTCACGCAAAAAAAAGCGGTGCGGGGCTCAGCCGAATTTAGCCATCGCTGGAAAAACGCCGATTGGCGGTTCGCCAGTGGCGCTCATCGGGATATGTTCGCCAATAACCCGGAGAAATTTGCCCCGCAATATGGCGGCTATTGAGCTTGGGGTATCGCCCACGGGTATGCCGATGGCATCAACCCGGAGGCCTTTGTCATCGTGAATGACAAGCTCTATCTCAATCTCACCCACGGCATTAATAGTGCCTGGATCAATATCGGCCAGCGCGGCATTACCTCAGGCGATCGCTATTGGCCTGGCATCGTCAAAAAACTGACGCCCAAGGATAAAGACGGCAAACGATCCTATTGGAACGACTGAATAAAATAAGACCATTTTAGGGCACCGCTTGCAGAACCACTCCTGTGATCTTAGATATAGGGTTAGAGAAATTTGGGAGTGTTTTGGCATGTCAGTATGGTCACGAGTTGAAAATTCAAAAATTAAAGCGGCTTTAGGCGTTCTGGTCCTGGCACTATTGCTGACCGCCTGCGACGACACCTCCAACGTCACACCCGGCTTTACGCGCGGCGAGATTGCCCGCAGCGCTGTCATCCGCGCCAATTCCAAAGGACCCATTCTAATCGAAATATTTGGTGATCCCTTTGGCATGCGGGATAGCGTTTTGGCGGAAAAAATAATCGCTGCTCTGGATGGCCATTTCGCTTCGCCGGTTTTGCGTTTCACCACCGATGATGACGAAGCCTATACGCCAAACGTCCGCTACCGCATTGCCTTTGGCTGGCCGGTCAGCGCGGATGCCAAAGAACTTTGTGATAAAGACATTCCGGACATCTTCCCCAAGCTCGAAAAAATCACCGTGGCCGGCGCCTTATGCTTTGATAAAGAGCGGCTGATCGATGCCGAAGGCTGGGTCAAGGGCGTCAAAACGCCGGATGATCTTAAATTTAAAACGCTGATGTCTGATTTGGCTCGCAATATCCTGGACCGCGATACGGAATAGAATTTAGAGACGCTATTCTTTTATTATTCCTTGGGCCGGGTTTCCCTGATCGCGATATAGACCCCACTGGCGATCACGATAAGGATGCCGACAATCGAAACAGCGTCCGGGAAGTCGCCAAAAAACAAATAGCCAAACAGTGTCGCGCCAACAATCTGGCTAAAGCCGATGGGCGCGATAATCGATGCCTCACCGTAGATAAAGGCGTTAAAGAGACAGGTCTGGCCCATCGCGGCAAAAGCCACAAAACCGATGATCAGATATATATCCTCAGGCCTTGGCGGCACCCAGACGGAAAAAATAAGCGGTGTCAGCAGGATCGCGCCAATCACCGATGAATAGGTCAAATTGGCAATCGGCGGGGCGGCATCAGCCAATTGGCGATTAAAGAGATAGAAAAAACCGATCGCCAGGCCGGCGCCAAAGGCAATCATATAGCCCAGCCGGTCACCGCCGAATTCAGGCCGCAAGACAATCAAAACGCCAATAAAGCCCACCATGACTGCCAACCAGCGGCGCAAACCGACTTTCTCACCGAGCATGAAAGGTGAAATTGCCGTGGTTACCAAAGGCGCCACAAATGAAATCGCCGTCGCCTCGGCCAATGGCACCAGCGAGATCGCCCAGTAAAACATGCCGATACCACTAATCAACGAGATTGAACGCAGAATTTGCAATAACAACCTCGGCGGCCGCAGGATTCCGGGACCATATTTGACCGTGATGACCGGCACATAGAACAGGCTGGTGAAGGCCATTTGCGTCCACATGATGACAATGGCCGAATAATAACCGCCGGTCATCTTGGCAAAGGCGTCCTTCATTGGAAATAGAAAGACCGCCAGCACCATCAGAAATATGCCGAGGAGCTGTTTTTGGTTGTTGAGGGTCGTCATTATTGGCTTTCAGCGGCTAGCTACTTGGGAATTAACTGATTTTTAAAGGAATTCACCGAATATGAAAGCACCAGAGAACATTAATTTTAAAAAGAGCAATAAAATGGCATTTGTATATCTTTCCATCACCATGTTTAGCGGTCTGGCAGCGATCGCCTATATACTTGATGAGCCTGAGAAAAAATCCACCAAAACGCAGAAAATCTGAGTAATAAAGCTCTCGATACCTTGCGCTTTTAGAGCCACAAACTACATCAATCGTGGTCCCCTTAGGATGCCTATTGCAGGGTCTTAAAGCAGTGGGGCCATGAACCGGAATTCGGCCAATGTTGGCGAATTTCTTATTTTTCATATCGCTTCTAAGGAGGATATGCGATGCGTAGTTATGATTTTTCCCCCCTGTTCCGCCACTCCGTAGGTTTCGACCGCATGCAGCGTTTGCTGGATAGCACACTCGATCAATCCCAAACCTCGGCAAATTCTTACCCGCCCTATAACATCGAAGCGGTCGGCGAAGACGCCTACCGGATTTCCATGGCTGTGGCCGGCTTTAGTGAAGCTGACCTCGAAATTGTCGCCAAGGATAATGCCTTATCCGTCAAAGGTGAGATTAAGGCCAGTGATGACACGGCTTATCTCCACCACGGCATTGCCGGACGCACCTTTGAACGCCGCTTTGACTTAGCCGATTATGTCAAAGTCAGCGATGCTCATCTTGAAAACGGTCTGTTGCATATTGATCTGGTGCGTGAAGTACCGGAAGCACACAAACCGCAAAAAATTGAGATCAAACGCGGTGCCACACCATCCCTGGCCGAGAAAGCCAAGAAACTGATCGGTGGTGATACCAAAGCCGCTGCTTAAAGAGCAAAACTTCTCCTAAGTTTGATTAAGGGGTGCCTCAAACGAGGCATCCCTTTTTTTAGTTAGGTGGGCCCTTAATGCCAGAGTCGCCACCCCGCACTTGATGCGGGGTCCAGTCCGTGGATAATTCGCAAACCACAAAGGTCACAAAGCACACGAAGTACTAAAACCACAGAGGCCACAGAGAACACAGAGGAACAATATTTAGAATCATGTACGGAAAACCAGTGGTTTCGGTATGGGGTAACAAGATACCAAATTTAAGATTCCTTCATTTTCTGCCTAACAATACGAAGCGCATCTGGGCGAGACATATTTGGTAGAACCTGTTTATTATATAATTGAATAAGCAAGTTTTCGGCTAGATTAGTTAATTTGAATGTCAGATGTTGATTATAGAATAGATCATCTCTTACCTTGGTTGAAACATATGCAAGACCCATAGTTTTTGTAAAATTTTCAACAATACACCTTCTGAGATAACTAATTGAATAATCATTCGGAATGACGAACCTAGCAGATTTAATTTTTCCATTTTCATGGTCAGCCGCCCCTATACAAGCCAATCTCTTAATCGACCGAATACTTTGAATTTTTGCCTTTGAAGATATTTGGTCTGTAAAAAGTTGCTTAATCTCATCAGCACTTCCAAAGAGAATGTGAAAATTAGCTTTGTCCGCTTCAACAAAACTAATTTCAAGATTAGTCAGTCTTCTAAGCAATTTTACGTGTTTCTTAACATGGGAAACAAATTCAGGGACGAAGGTGCCTTCAATATGGATATAGACTGGTGTAACCCATTTTTTTACTAGCTTATCGCTATGATCATATTCTTTTCCAATTATTATTAAGTCAAAATATCGTACAGCTTTCTCAGTATTATATACTTTACTAATGATATCCCAGTTCACGAACAACAATGACGCACCTGCAATTAGAAGCAAAAAAATACCAACTAGAACTTTTTTAAATTTCATTTTAGCTCATACCGAAACCAACTGTTTTCCGTACCCCTTCTGAGCCAAATCTCAAATTGCCGCTTTCCGCGATCCGATTTGGCCCATTTCAGGGGGTTTTCCGTACACGTTCTAAAAAGTGTAATTGATTTTGGTTTTACAGCCAAAGATTAAATGTTCGATTGGAAGTCACCCCCACCCTAACCCTCCCCTGCCCAAGTTTTTCTGGGAGGGAGGGGATTAGACCGAATGCCTTGCAACAATAGCTCCTTCCCTCCCCAATTTATTGGGCGGGGGAAGGTTGGGATGGGGAGGGTGCCTATCAAAGCCTCTGTGCTCTCTGTGTCCTCTGTGGTGAATAGAAAACTTGCAGCTGGACCCCGGCCCAAGTCCGCGCATAACGAGGGAGGGCATATTCGTAACTCCCCTAATGACTCCGGACGCTGTTTTGGTTTAGCATCTCTCCATGATCCGCATCTTAATCATCGTAGGTATACTTGTTTTCTCAGGCTTCGCGGTCCGGGCGCAAGATAAGGCGCCTGACCTCAGTGCCTTCAGCCCGGAAACCCGCAAAGAATACGAAGCCACGCAGAAATTCATCGATCAAACTCAAAGCAAGATTACGCTGGTACGCACTCAGACCGAGGCGCGGGCCAAAGAGATTGAAGCGCTGGCCAATCGGGTTGGTGAAATCATTACCAAAATGTCGGGTCAGGGCGAAGACAATACGGCCCTGCTGTCGGAGATTGCCGTCCTCAACGAATTGCTGGCGCTTGAGAGGCAAACCACGGCTGAGTTACGCAAAGATAATTCCGAGCTGGTGACCGCCGTGGAAGCGCAAAATAAAGCCCGCGCCGAAGCCAAACAACAATACGAACTAGAGCTCAACCTAAAACAGGCCGAGCTTGCTGACGCCCAAAAACGCCTCGACACTGCGGTGGCGACGGCAACCTCGCGGGAGAAAACCAATAATGTTTTGGTCTCGAACGTTGAGGCGCTGACGGCGGAAACCGAGCGCCTTAAAAAACAAGTGAGAATATTGAAAGAAAACCGCTATCGGCCCAAGCGGCGGCTGGGTTCACCTAACTAATATTATTTTTTTGGCTCAGATTCTGCGAGCACGCGCTTGTAGTTTATCATTTGCTCAAGCATCTCTATCCGTTCTTCGACAGAGTTCTCAATCGTCAAAAACAGTTCCCGCTCGCCACTTTCAAAGTTGCGTTTCTCGGTGAATAAGGTTTTGTCAAATTGCATTTTTGACGACATTGTCAGGCGCTACCTTGTAAGATTATAAACTCTTAGCCCGAATGATAGCCGCCAAAGCGCAGCTTTGGAAAGTCAAAATTTCGTGGGCTCAAATTTAATTCGCTGAGGTTGGCGTAATCGATTGCTGAGCTTCATTGTCGGCTGTGAGATCAGGTGCCGCCACGGCAACCGCACCCGACAATAGCGGCACGTCGGCGGCCTTCAGCGCCTTCAAAAAGGCCGTGTTTAAGGCATAGCGGGTCTGAAAATAATGACTTGTCGGCACCCAAAAACGCAAGCCAATGATCACCCCGCCGAGGGTGAAATCATGCACGCCGATTTGCGGCGTCTGAGTGGTGTCCACCGTGGCATTTCCCTCCAGCACGCTCTGCAATAGCCCGATCACCTGATCAATATCTTCGCTATCGGCGATCGCGATGCGGCTTTCAACGATCCGTTTGTCATCTGAATTCACCACCACCTGGCCAACAATTTCCTTGTTCGGGATGGTAATTTTTTCACCGTCCTCGCCGGTTAAGACGGTTGCCGCCAATTTCACATCAGCAACCACGCCACTGACTTTGCCAATGGTGATGGTATCGCCGACGCTGTAAGTGCGACCGAGCAGAATAGCAAATCCGGCGCCAAAATTTGACAGCGGTCCTTGAATGGCGAGTGTGGCACCAAAGGCGCCAGCACCGGCCAGAGCAATCAGCGGCGCAATACTGATACCAAAATTGCCGAGCGTGATAACGACCAACATAGCGACGACAATAAGTTTGACGATATTACCAATGAGGCGCGCCAAGGCCGGATCAACGTCCTTTGCTCCGGCAATCGATGCCACTTTTCGTCCCGTCCAAGCCGCACCTTTAAGGCCGATAAAGAAAAAGACCAGCGCACCAAGTAATTGGAAACCGTAAGCAACGCTAAATTCGACCAATGTCTCAATCAGTCGCTGCAAAGCTTCAATATTTTTTTCGATATCTTTTTCCATTTTAGACTCTCTGATTATCTAATGTAATTGTGAAGGTTGAATTGTCACCACCGCCGCCGCGTCACCGATTGCCAATCGCAAATCCCAACCGGCTTTATCCGAGGCCTGCTGGAGAATATGACAAACTGCGTGCAACATTTCATCGTTTAAATTCAGATTAATGCTTTTGCCGCCGATGGTGTGAAACGACAGCCGGGTGGTTCCCTGTTCAGTTTTGCCGAGATCGGCGTTCACCGCCAATAGCGGCTGCTCGGTTTCAGGGGCTGATTTGACCGGCTGCTCATGTTTCTGGCTGAAATCACCGGCCTGTACGGCTTCCTGGTGCTGCATTGAAAGCATCGCTTTTTTTACTTGAGACCGGTCCTGCTGCTGCACATCCGGCTCAGCGGCAAAGCTTTGCACGGCAACACCCCAAATTTGTTTAACCAGTCTACGGGTCAGCCAAACCCGATATTCGGTTTTCTCAATCGTATTGACGCGAAACAAAATCCGGTCTTCCGCCGGATTGTACTCTGCTGTCATTTGATGAAGAGCATCAGCCATTAATCGTGACCCCTAATCATGCCAATGCGCCATCGCCAATCCGGCCACCGGCGAGGTAAAATAAGGAATACGGGTGCCGCGGAGGCTGCCGATATAGGCGGTTTTAAGATCAGCGCCACCAAAGGTTACGCTGGCAAACCACGGCGCGATGGTGCCGCCAGCCGCCAGCATCAACTCCGGCGTCGCTTCATCATTACGAAAAGCGGTTTCGAGCGCCTCGGAGGCCGCTTCATTATCATCATCCAAAATAACATGGTAATCACCCTCAGGCGTGATGGCGAAAATCTGATCCGACATCACCAAGGTGCCCCAGAGATTACCGTAAGCGTCGAAAGTAATACCGTCCGGGAAACAATTCTTACCCGGCTTGCCGAGCTTGCTGGGGCCAAACACTTCACGGTCCGACAGCGAGCCATCCTCGGCGACTTTCATCCTGGACACGCATTGGCCAGTGGTTTCAACGATGTAGATGTATTCCTCTTTGGCATCGAGGCGCACTTCATTGGTAAAGCCGAAACCATCAGCAACCACCCTCAGCCCGTTTTCATCCGCCACCGCCACGTAGCCATCCGCAATGTTTGGGCTCATCGCCTGCATCCAGTTTTTAATCCGGGTCGACACGGTCAGCCACAAGCGGTCCTTGGAATCCCGGAGCACAAAGTTGACCTTGCCGATCGCCTGGCCATCTATGCTGTCATAAAGCGTCGTGGTTTCACCATCCGGCGCCATTACTTCCAATACATCGGTGCCGAAATTGGAGATAAATATTCTGCCATCCCGGCCAAAGGCCATGCCGTTGGGCAAGGTGCCTTCGGTGAAGCGCGCCGCGTCATCACTGGCTGCTTCAAACTGATCTTTAAGGTCACCAAAGGTCTGAGTGATGATTTCTTGACTGCCATCCGGCTTGATGTGAACCACGCCGCCTCGGGCATCCGCCGCCCAGAGCGAACCATCGCGGGTGGCCAGAATACATTCCGGGCGCTGCAAATCTTCGCCAATATAGGAAAGATCGCTGGTCGTTACGGTAAAATTTAAAATTGGATTGTCTGTCATTTTAATTCAGTTTTTTTTGCGGTTTTTTTTCAGGTTCAAACATGCTTTGTTTTGATCTAGCTTTATGAGCACAAATTTGCGGGGGAATCCGATATGAGTCAATTCGCGTTATTCGTTACTTTAACTTTAGAGCCTGGCAGCAAAGAGGAATTTATGCCCTTGATACAGCAAAATGCCGCTTCATCGTTGGCTGATGAAGCTGGCTGCCAACGCTTCGATGTGCTGCTGCCCCGAAAAGATGACAACGAAAATACGGTATATCTATATGAATGTTATGACGACAAAGATGCTTTCGTGGCCCATCAGGCAGCACCGCATTACATTCAATTTAGTGAAAGGGGCGGCGCTATGATTGCCAATTCGGATGTCGTCATGATGGCCGGACAGTAAGCAGGAGACTTATATGCAAACGTGTTACGATCTGGTTTGGCTTTCCGCCCAGCGCGCACCGGGTGATCTGGCGCTTGTCGATGATCAAAGCGATCGTGCGTTGACCTATCAGCAATTGATTGAAGAAGTCGATATCGTTGCTGCTGGCTTGCAGACGCGGGGCGTTAAACAAGGTATGCGCATCGCCACCGTGCTGCCGAGCCTGTTCGATCATGCGATTGCGCTCCTGGCCTTGCAGCGCTTGGCCGCCATTCCGGCACTGATGAATTTTCGCCTCCAACCTGATGAAATTGCCGAGCTGATTAAAAATGGTGAGATCGAAGGGGCTATTATTTTGTCTGATGATGCCTTGGCGGATACCATTGCAGCAACACTGCCCTCGACCGATTGCTTGATAAGCGTCGGTGGTGCGTCTGGACCGGCTGAAGATTTTGCCGATTGCCGGGGTGATGCCACGAGCCTCCCAACCATTCCGAAGCCCGACCGGGAAGACATCACGTTTATTTTTTATACCTCTGGCACCACTGGCCTGCCCAAGGGTGTTGAGCTCTCCCACCGCACGACCGAGCACCGCATTTTATGGCTCGCCACTCAAGCCGGCTTTCGTCACGGCAATCACAATAATGCGCTGGGCTTTATGCCGCTGAGCCATGCCATTGGATTTTACGGCGTCTTTCTGGCTGCTCTTGGCTATGGCGGCACCTATTATGTTCAATCGGCCTTCAACCCGGTCGAAGCCGTCGAGATGATCGAGCAACACGGCATCACTTATATGTTTGCCGTACCGCAATTGTATTTCGCCATGACCCAAGCCCCCAATTACAGCCCCGATAAAATGAAAAGCCTGCAGACGGTGCTCTATGGCGGCGCTGAAATCATGCCGGATTTATTGATTAAAATTGATCAGGAATGGCCGGCCAAAATATTTCACATCTACGGCACAACCGAAATCATGTGTCCATTTTCAAACCCTGATCCGGTCGGTGAACATACCAGATTACGTCCGGCATTTTATGCCAATCTGCGCGTGATTAAAATTGGCGGCGGCGTCGATGACATTGTCGAGGCAGGTGATGAGGGAGAGTTGATCGTTGATGCCTCAAGTGACTTGGTATTTTCCGGCTACCTCAACCAGCCGGACGCCACGGCAGAGACAATATCTGATGGCTGGTATCATACCGGTGATGTCTGCCTGGTGCGGGGTGATGGCGATTATAATTTGATCGGACGGACCGGCGATATGGTGCGCTCGGGCGGAGAAAACATTCACCCTTCCGAGGTTGAGCCTCACCTGGTGGCTTATCCCAACGTCACCGAAACCGCCATTATCGGCATCAAAGATGCGGCCTGGGGCGAATTAGTGGTGGCCTGTGTGGTGGCTGCAGATACTGATGCGGCAGCACTTGATGCTCATATGCGGGAGACACCGCTCACCAGTTACAAGCGGCCGAAAGCGTATCTGTTCATGGATCTGCTGCCGCGCAATGCCGCCAACAAAGTTTTGCGCCGGGAGTTACGTGCTTTGGCTGAAGACGCCAGGCAAGGGAACGGCGATTTAACTTTTGAGGAAGTTTAAGCTTCGCCTTTGAGCGCCCGGATTAGGCGGGCAAGCTTAAACAGATGATGATCGACCAAGCCAAGTTCTTCAAGATGGCTGACCGTATTAAAGAGGTAATCCTCGCCTTTACCAAGCGGCCCTTCGGCATAGGCCAAAGTCTCTGCCACCTCAGCAACCGCCAATTTGCCAATATAGTTTTCGTGGTCATGGTTCATGGTAAAAGCAATAGCGCGGACAATTTCTTTTTTTGATCCGACGCCGGTATGAAGCTTCACGAATTTCGGTGTGTAAGACCCGCCACCCATTTCGCGGTTCCAAATAACCTTTAATTCTTGCTCGCGATCCTTGGCGGCGACCCGATAAGCAATGCCTTTGCACGAGCCACCGTTTTCCAAGGCCAGCATAAGACCTGGACGATCCGGCGTGCCGCGGCCCATTTTGGTTTGCATACAAAATTGCCGGTGGAAACCATAGAGCTCGGCATGGCGTTGTTCGACAAAATGGATCATCGGGCTCCAAATTAAAGAGCCATAGGCAAACAACCAGATATCCTCATCTTCCGGGATATCGGCGAGTAAATTCCAGCGGGATTTATCGCGCTCAGCTTCGGGCAGGCGGACGAAATGGCCTTGCAGTTCGCCCTCGGTAATCATTTCCTCGAGCACGCCGTTTTCAACATCTTCCCGGGCGATGTGCCCGCGCTTTTTTAAGGCAGGTGCGGATTTAATCATTTGCTATAGGTATGATGTCAATGAGGGTGCGACAAGCCCAATTATGCAACTGGGCCAAGTTCTCAAGCCTTGTCATTCG
>JABIIH010000154.1 GCA_018649245.1 Rhodospirillaceae bacterium
ATCTGGCGTAATATTCCCAGTATGTCTTCTTCTGAAAATCGCTTCCTTGTCATTATTACCTCCCAAAATAACTAAAATATTCATACCACAAGTGGCTCAGTTATAGGGGGGCAGGACACTTTTAAAGCCTTTTGGCGCAATTGCCTGGCCGCCGCGCTGGGTGTAGTCGAACAACAATTTGTCTGGATGATGCCAAGTGTGGCCGCTTTGATCATGTGGTGGCGCCGGCAGCCCGCCTTCCGCTAAGGGCTGCCGCCAATTTTTCTGACCTTCAAGACTAGCGCCGTGGCAGGACGCGCAGCTCTCCGCATAGAGCTGTTTGCCAAGCGCTACCTGCGCCGGGTTATCGGCATCGGCGAAACCGCTGCCACCGGTATCCATGATAAAATAGGCAGCGACTGCCACTACAATGATGGCACTGCCGAGGGCGAGAATTTTTTTAAAGTCCAGAGTCATGATACGGGTCTATTTTAACCCTTCCAGCGGCTGGAAGGTCAATAAAGTTGTCGGGCAATTGACGTGTTATTGAAGATTGTAGGTAGTTACATGTCCCAAATCGCCCGCTATACTCCGTCAAAATTTGATCAAAGACTTAGTGAGGAATCCCACTTAGATGTCGAATTATGATTATGACCTGATCACCCTCGGGGCCGGGTCCGGCGGAGTTCGGGCGTCCAGGCTGGCCGGCGGCTACGGTGCAAAAGTTGCAGTCTGTGAAGAGGACCGGGTCGGCGGCACTTGTGTGCTGCGCGGCTGCATTCCGAAAAAACTGCTGATTTATGGTGCCCATTATGCGGATTACATGGAGGATGCGGTTAATTATGGCTGGACCATCGAAGGAGCGAGCCATGATTGGGCCAAGCTAATCGCTAATAAAAATACCGAGCTTGAGCGGCTGAACGGCATCTATCTCCGTATTTTGCGGGATAATAATGTTGATCTCAAAGAAGGTCGCGGCGTGCTGTTGGATGATCATACGGTTGAAGTTGCAGGTGAGCGGATGACGGCGGAAAACATTCTTATTGCCGTTGGCGGCTGGCCGACCATGCCGGATATCCCGGGTATCGAGCATGTCATTACCTCCAATGAAGCGCTGGAACTGCCGGCACTGCCAAAACGCATGGTGATCGTAGGCGGCGGCTATATCGCTGTCGAGTTTGCCGGTATTTTTTCGAGCCTCGGTGTTGAAGTGACAGAGATCATCCGTGCTGACAATATTCTGCGCGGCTTTGATATCGATATGAGGACATCTCTGTTCGAGGAAATGGAAAAGCGCGGTATTAAAATCCTGGCTGAAACTGTGGTCGAAAGTATTGAAAAACAGGATGAAATACTGAGCCTGCGTCTTGGCAATGATGAAATTCTGGAAACCGATTGCGTCATGTATGCAACCGGACGCCGCGCCAATACGGATGGGCTTGGTCTTGATGCAGCTGGTGTCGAGCTACGCGACAATGGCTCGATCAAAGTGGACGAGTTTAATCGCACCTCGCAATCTCATATTTATGCGGTTGGCGACGTTACCGATCGCATCCAGCTGACACCTGTCGCCATTCAGGAAGGCCACGCTTTGGCCGATATGTTGTTCAATAAAGATACGCACACGACAGATTACTTAAATGTGCCTTCAGCCGTCTTTTCAACGCCGCCGATTGCCACGGTTGGGCTAACCGAAGAACAGGCCCGGGTGGAGTTTGGTGAGGTTGATATCTATGATTCTAACTTTAAGCCTCTCGTACACACCTTGTCGGGCCGTGATGAACGCTCGGTGATGAAGCTCATTGTCGAGCCTAAATCAGACAAAGTCGTGGGCTGTCATATGATGGGATTAGACGCGCCGGAAATTATCCAGGGGGTGGCGATTGCCATGAAATGCGGTGCAACCAAAGCGCAATTTGATGCCACCACCGGCATTCATCCGTCTTCAGCGGAAGAGTTCGTCACCATGCGCTCGAAGCGGCCTGATCCAGAGTGAGCAACGTTAAGCGATGAATTTCAAAAATCCGGCGTAGCCAATGCCTGACAGTATGGCGCCCATAATGGCAATGGTCAGATAGCTGAAAAAGACGGGTTTCTTAACCAGTGCAAAAACGGCGACCGCAGCCGGAATACAGCTAATGCCACCGCCAACCAAAAAGGCCATGCCGGCGGCCGGGTTCATGCCTTGCTCGATCAAACCGCCAACCAAAGGCAGGGCGGCAAAACCATTGAGATAGGCGGGGACAGCGACGATTGCTGAAATAATAATCGGCATTATACCGCTGCCGCCAACCAAATTGGCGATCAAATCTGCCGGCACGTAAGTCAGCATCAAATTTTCCAACATAAAGGCCAGGGTCAGCCATTTGGCGAGAAAGATGAAATTGCTGATGGCTTCGTTTTTGAATGCTTCCCGGCGTTCTGTAGCTTGCCAAAACTGCCAGTTAACGTTGTCGCCGGATGTCAAGGAAGAGGCGCCGCAGGTTGACGCCGGTACAATTCTGAGCGGGTTTTCAAACAGGCCAAAGCGCTGAACGAGATAGATGCCGGTGCCTCCCAATATGCCGACACTGATGGCCGCCACCGTTTTAGCAATAGCAAACTGGGCGCCGAGAAGGCTCGTTGTCAGCAGAAACATTGAGGGGTCCATAAGCGGAGACGAGAGCCAAAATGCCATCACGGCAGCTAGTGGTACGCCGACGGCAAGTAAGGCGGCGATCAACGGGATAACGCCGCATGAACAAAAGGGTGATAAGGCGCCAAAGGCCGCTGCGAGGAAGATCACAACGGCGAGATTGCCGCTAAAAACCCGGCCAATCACCGTTTCGCCGCCACTAGCCTTAACATAGGCAACCGCACCGACAGCGAGTGCCAGGAAGGGTAAAATCTCGACGAAGCCATTTACGGCGAATAAGATGGTCTCAAATGCCTGGTCTTTTGATAGGACGAACAGTCCTAGTGGCAGTGCGACGACCAACACCCAGGCCCAGTCGACATTCTTTTTGAACGATGCCGGGGTGACGTTTTGCAAGGCGGTGACGAGCTGGTTCATGATGTTACGCCGATTTCTTTTCAGTTAATTCTTCAATGCCCCGGCAGCAATTTTCCGTAACGAAGGACAGCAAATTATCCATGCGGTCATAATTGGCCCGGCAGATAATCTCGCGGCCTTTTTTTTCCTGTTCAATCAAGCCAACTTTGACCAGCTTGGCGATATGATGGTGTAGCGTCGAACCCGGCACATCCAAATGCGATTGAATGGTGCCAATAATGGCTCCGTCAGGTCCCGCCTGCACTAGATAGCGAAATAAATGAAGACGGGTCACATTGCCCAGCGCCGCCAAGCTATTTGCCGCCTCAACTTGATGTAAATTTTCATTCATAAATAACTATATATCTAGAAATATAGAAATGTCAAGAGATCGAAATAAAAGGTGCCTGGCACCTTGTTGAAAATTAACTATTTAATAGTGAGTACGATTTTGCCCCGGACATGATGAGTGTCGACTAGCTCATGGGCTTTGCCGGCATCCTCCAAGGGCATTTCCTGGATGTCAGGTATTTTTATGGCCCCGGCCTCGTAAAGCTCAATGATCCTCAAGAGATGCGCCCGGTCACGTTGGACATTGGGTCTCATCACGTCAACATCATCACGGGGTGGGGAGGCGTCTTTCAGCAGCGGCGCAATATAGGCCATTCGCCCACCGGATTTTAAAACCTCGAACGATCTTTGATGCACCTCACCGCCAATCAGGTCAAAGATGACATCAATGTCGTTAAGTACTGCCGTAAAATCTTGGGCATTGTAGTCGATCACTTCATCTGCACCCAAAACCTGTAAGTAATCGTGATTAGCTGGGCTCGCTGTCGTGATGACGTGCGCGCCAAGATGATGCGCCAATTGCACGGCAAAACTGCCAACGCCCCCGGCCCCGCCATGAATGAGAATTTTCTCGCCCGCTTGAAGTTTCAAGGTATCTTCAATCGAGACCAGTGAAGTTAAGCCGCTCAGCACAATTGCCGCTGCTGCGCTATGAAACAGCGCCTCAGGTTTGTGGGTGACCAGCGCCGCATCGATGGTCAGTGCTTCACAATAGGTGCCTTCGCTGCCTGCCGGCAGGACGCCAAACACCGCATCACCCGGTATGAACTCGCTGACATTCTTACCGCAGGCCCGGACAACACCAGAGAAATCACGGCCGATGATATAGGGAAAAGTGACATTGCCGGCACCTGGTCCGGTGCCTTGGCGCACTTTGCTATCTGCGGGATTAACGCTGGCGGCGTATATTTCGACCAGCACTTCATTATCGGCTGGTACGGGTTCCGGGATATCTGTGATGTATAGGACCTCAGGTCCGCCAAATTCGTCAATCTGTATGGTTTTCATTAGTTTTCTTGATTGCCTCTGCCATATGCCTTTTTACTGGAATTCAAGTCCGTTTGGGCGTATAGAGTGCGCCACTTTAAAAAGATAATCTACACCTGGGAATAAAGAGTAAAGACATGGCAAATAAATGGTCGCCGGAAAGCTGGCGCGGAAAACCTATTTTGCAGGTGCCGGAATATCCGGACCAGGCAAAACTCGAAGAAGCTGAACAAACACTATCGGGCTATCCGCCGCTGGTCTTTGCGGGTGAGGCGCGCGTACTGAAACGCCAACTGGCTAAAGTTGCCGCAGGTGAAGCGTTTCTGCTGCAAGGTGGAGATTGCGCTGAAAGTTTCCGGGAATTCCATCCTGATAATATTCGCGACACCTTTAGAGTGTTGCTGCAAATGGCGGTGGTGCTGACTTATGGCGCTGCTTGTCCGGTGGTTAAAGTCGGCCGCCTAGCCGGCCAATTTGCCAAGCCGCGTTCCGGCGATACCGAAACCATTGATGGTGTCGAATTGCCGAGTTACCGCGGTGACATTATAAATGGTATTGATTTTACTGAAGAAAAGCGAGTGCCTGATCCGGATCGCATGGTGCGAGCCTATAATCAGTCAGCTTCGACGCTCAATCTCTTGCGTGCTTTTGCTCAAGGCGGCTTTGCTGATCTGCATCGCGTGCATCAATGGAATATGGGCTTCGTTGCCGATGATGCGATTGGCGAGCGCTATAAAGACTTGGCTGAGCGGTTGGATGAATCGCTCAACTTCATGGCCGCCTGTGGCCTGACATCAGAGACGGCTCCACAACTCAGAGAAACTGATTTCTATACTTCACATGAAGCCTTGCTGTTGCGTTATGAAGAAGCGATGACGCGTATCGATTCGTTGACCGGCGAATGGTATGACACCTCTGCTCACATGTTGTGGGTTGGCGAACGCACCCGGCAATTGGATAATGCTCATCTCGAATTTTTGAGCGGCATTGGTAATCCCATCGGTGCAAAAATAGGCCCAACGACAGAGCCCGATTATTTAATCCAGCTCATTGATCGTCTCAATCCGGAGAACGAACCCGGGCGATTGACGCTGATCTCCCGCATGGGAGCTGATAAAGTTGAGGATGCGCTGCCGGCCTTGGTGCGGAAAGTTAAAGCTGAAGGACGGAGCGTTGTTTGGTCCTGTGATCCGATGCACGGCAATACGGTCAAAGCGAGTTCCGGCTATAAAACCCGCCATTTCGATCAAATTATTCGCGAGGTTGAAGGTTTCTTCGCCGTTCACAATAATGAAGGCACCCATCCAGGTGGCGTCCATTTCGAGCTGACTGGTCAGGATGTCACCGAATGCGTCGGTGGTGCCCAGGCGATTACCGAGGCTGATTTGTCGAGCCGTTACCACACGCATTGTGATCCGCGATTGAATGGCCGCCAAGCTTTGGAATTGGCTTTTGCCTTCGCCGATCGCCTGAAAGAAGAGCGCGCCGGCAATAAAGCGACTGTTATGAAGCAGGTTGTTGGTGGCATATAGGCTCGACTAGCAATGTTCGAAGATTTTCGTCAATCTGATATTGAAACTGATGGGGCTGTAATCCACGCTCTCATAGGCGGCAAGGGGCCACCCTTGCTCCTGCTGCACGGTTATCCGCAAACTCATGTAATGTGGCATAAGATTGCGCTACGTTTGGCCGAGGAATTTACTGTGGTGGCGACAGATCTCCGTGGTTACGGCGATTCATCAAAGCCTAATACAACGCCGGACCATGCCCCTTATTCCTTTCGCGCCATGGCGAGCGACCAAGTTCAGGTAATGCAACAATTAGGCTTTGAAGAATTTGCCGTCGCCGGTCACGACCGGGGTGCCCGGACCGCTCACCGCATGGCGCTGGATCATCAAGCTAGTATCACGCGGCTGGCACTGCTGGATATCGTGCCGACCTTGACGCTTTACGAGACCGCTGATCAGAAAGTTGCCACCAGTTATTACCATTGGTATTTTTTGATCCAGGATTTTGATTTGCCGGAACGCTTAATCGGAGCTGACCCGGAATTTTATCTGCGCAAAAAAACCGGTCATTGGTCAGCCGGCGACTGTTTCACGGAAGAGGCGATGGCAGAATATATTCGTTGCTTTTCCAATCCTGAGACAATTCATGCTTCGTGTGAAGATTACCGGGCGGCAGCTTCCATTGATCTTGAACTTGATCGTGCCGACCGGGACGCTGGACACAAGATTACGTGCCCCACACTCGTGCTTTGGGGTGAAAAAGGCGCCATGGGTCAATGCTATGATGTGCTCGATACTTGGCAGGCGAAATGCGAAGACGTCGGCGGTACAGCGTTACCCGGCGGACATTTTCTCGCCGAAGAAGCCCCCGATGAAACCTATCAGGCATTGGCTGGTTTTTATTAGTACTTGGCTTTAGCTAAGCTTAACCCATTTTCTCGAACACGCGGTCGAGTTCAAAACAGGTTAAACCGCTATAGTCTTTCTCGAGTTTCATCCGTGTTCCGGAACTAGCTAATTCGTCGCGTAGATCAGCGAACATTTCTTTGACCAAATTATGAAAGCCACTTTCATTAAGCTCCCAGTCTTCGTCGGCAGAAAGATTATTATTGACCAAGGGTAAAAACCAATCGGCGCGTCTACTTAAGTCATCAAAGTAAGGTGCAAATGTCACTAATGCATCGAAACAGACTTTTTTGGCTTCGGGATCAGCATAGAGCGTCATCCAATCAAGTTCACTTTCATCACCCTTGCTGAGGCGATTGACAATGACCCGGCAGCGGGCTTGATATTCCTCCATCGCATCCGGCCCAATCATTTTATCCAAGGCGATAAAAAAGCCCGGTAAAACGCGGCGGGTAACTGCTGCAGTGCCATCTTCCGCGTTGCGATTCTGATTAAACAGCTCAGCAAAAGTATTGACGATGACGCGATCAAACGGGAACTGGCGGGAGTGATCGAAAGCGGCGCGTTCGCGGATCAAGACATATTGCTCAAAGCTTTGCTGGAAAATAAGCGCCAGCGCGTCTCTTTTGCGGTCAAATTCCCGCGACAATTGATCGATATCACCAACTGTCAAATAACCACCCCGTTTTTGCGCCTCAATTTTCAAGCGATCCGTGAATGTGGAAATTACGGTTTGAGCAAGTGCGCGGCTTTGATCTTTAGAGGCG
>JABIIH010000292.1 GCA_018649245.1 Rhodospirillaceae bacterium
GCCGAGGTCAGCATTTCCAAGGCAATATAGGGGACATCGACGAGTATTTTATTGCCTTCGATGACGACGCGCTCGGCAATCGCCAGGGCTGAGCCCAACAGCACCCGGTCATAGGCTTCATTGGCGGCTTTGCGGGAACTTTCACGCACATCCATCAACATGATGGCACTGACAATGGCGAGCGGAATAATGACCCAAAGTGCCAGCCTGCGGCGAAGTGACTTGTCGCGCCAGCTCATCGTTTAACCATCAGGGTTTCTCCAGCAAATAGCCAAGACCGCGCACCGTGCGAATAGATATATCTGCCGATCTGATCCGCTTACGCAGCCGGCTGACGTGAGTCTCAACGGCATTCGGTGTAATGTCATGGTCAAAACTGGCGAGCCCGTCGGCGATCTGGTCTTTACTGACAACTTGGCCAACACGGTTAAGTAACAGTTCCAATAAACCAAGTTCCCGTCTTGGCAGATCAAGCGCATCCTCATCAACCCAAACACGGCGGGCGACCGTATCGAAGCGCAAACGGCCATGCTGGATAACGGGGTTTGCTTGATCCGATTGGCGCCGCAAATGTGCCCGCACGCGGGCTTCCAACTCTGATAGCTCGAACGGTTTGGTAAGATAGTCATCAGCCCCCAAATCCAAACCAGCGACCCGGTCCTGAATTTGATCGCGGGCCGTTAAAATAATCACTTGGACTTTGTTACCCCGCTTACGGAGGCGGCGTAATACTTCAAGACCATCGCAACCGGGCAGGTTCAGATCGAGCACCACCAGATCATAATTCTGGGTCATCAGAACCTGGTCAGCCTCTTCGCCATCGCTTAAGGCATCGACCGCGAGCCCCATCTTTGAAAAAGCGCGCGATACACCGTCAGCCAATGCCATATTGTCTTCGACAATTAAAACTCTCATGATGATGATGGTAGTATAAGCTGGGATGTAATTGAAGCATGAAGCGACACGAAGGGTAAAATGCGCAAATTAATTGGTCTTTTCTTTATCGTGATTTTTTGGATTTCAGTGGCTTCGGCTGAAACCTTTAATTTCCCCGCGCGCGATGGCCAGGCTGCTGGTGCTGGCAATGAGTTGGTTATTTACAGCACCACCGATATTGATGCAGTGCGCCCACTGATCGAAGATTTTCAAATGCTGCAGGCGAAAATTCGCGTCAAGTATTTCGATCTGCAAAGTTTGGAACTTTTTGATCGCGTTCTCCGCGAGAGCGATGCCGGGAAAAAGACCGCGGATTTTGCCTTTTCATCAGCCATGGATTTGCAAATGAAGCTCGCCAATGATGGCTACGCACAATCGTATAAATCGCCCGCTGCCCAGGATATTCCAAGTTGGGCCAATTGGCGAAATGAGGCTTTCGGCATTACTTTTGAACCAGCTGTGATTGTTTACAACAAAAAGTTTTTTGCCGGGCGGAAAGTGCCGAACACGCGGACGCAGCTAATCGAATTGCTGGAGAAACAAAATGCTGCGTTTTTTGGCAAAGTGGCCACCTACGATATCCAACGCAGTGGGCTCGGCTTTCTCGTATTAGCGCGGGATCAGGAACATTATAACGCGACTTGGAAATTGGTCCGTACGTTTGGCCGCAGCAGCGTTAAACTCTATACCAGCACGGCTGCCATTCTGGATCGCGTTAGTGATGGTAAGTTTGCCCTCGGCTACAACGTCCTGGGCTCCTACGCTGCGACCCGGGCCGAGCGTGATCCCAATATCGGCATCATCATGCCGTCTGATCATACGGTCGTGCTGTCCCGCATCGCCTTAATCCCGCGTAATGCCCGCTCGACCAAAAATGGCCGGCTATTTCTAGATTATGTATTGTCCCAGCGTGGCCAACGGGTTTTGGCGGAAAAAGCTGGCCTTAACGCGATCCATCCTGCTGTGACCGGCAATCGGACCGCTGCCAAGATGCGAGAAACCGCCGGGTCAAGCCTGCGCCCGATCAAGGTCGGGCCCGGATTACTGGTTTACCTCGACCAGTTTAAGCGCTCCAAAATGCTGACCAATTGGGAAAATGCGCTGACCGGGCGCTAGCTTCTATTTCTCTTCTTTTTTTATGATTCTGACAGGTTTTTGACAGCTTAGAGGTATAGCGTCGACCGTCTTGAAAGCTGCTTTCTTCATAAGACAGCTTCAAAACTTACGTCAATCTATACAGGAGAGTAACAATGTTTTCACTCAAGCAAAAAATGGATCGCAGGGTATTTCTCGGCACGCTCGCGGCTGTTGGCCTCGGCGTTTCCGTTCTGGGTGCACCGGCTGGTGCAGCCGATATCGATAAAATTCACTTTCTCATTCCAGGTGGCGCCGGTGGCGGCTGGGACGGCACCGCTCGTGGTACCGGTGAAGCGCTGACAAAATCCGGCATCGTGGCCTCGGCATCATATGAAAATATGTCCGGCGGCGGTGGTGGAAAAGCCATCGGCTTTTTAATTGAGAATGCCAAATCGAACCACGGCACCTTGATGGTGAACTCGACGCCGATTGTGATCCGCTCGTTGATCAAACGTTTTCCGCATAATTTCCGTGACCTGACCATGATTGCCGGCACGATTGGTGACTACGCTGCGATCATCACCGGCAAGAACAGCCCGTATAAAAACTTCAATGATCTGCTCGCGGCTTATAAAAAAGATCCGAAAAAAGTATCCATCGGCGGTGGTTCCGCTCCGGGTAGTATGGATCATCTCGTCGCTGCCATGGCTTTCCAGGCTGCCGGCGCCGATCCAACCAAAGTTAAATACATTCCGTATGATGCCGGTGGTAAATTGAACGCTGCTATATTGGCCGGTGAAGTTGCGGCTGGCTCGACCGGTTTCTCCGAAGCCGTTGCTTTGGCGAAATCCGGCGAAATGCGGATTTTAGCGGTAACTTCTGAAAAGCGTATTCCCGCTTTCAAAGCTGCACCGACGCTTAAAGAACAAGGCGTTAATGCGACCTTTGTAAACTGGCGCGGATTTTTCGCCGCCCCGGGATTACCCGAAGCCGCAGCCAATAAATACCGTGCAGCCATTGCCAAAATGTATAGCACGCCGGAATGGGAAGCTGTCCGGGCTCGTAATGGCTGGGGCAACATCCACAACCCAGGCAAAAAGTTTGTTTCCTTCCTCGAAAACCAGGAAAAAGTTATCAAAACTTTGATGACAAAGCTTGGTTTTTTGAAATAGATTAATTGGCCGGGGTGCTGTCGCGGTATCCCGGCCTTTTATTTTGTCTGTTATCAGAGGAGGACCATCATGACGCTCGACCGTGCCATCGCTGGATTATTCCTCCTTATGTGTTTGATCTACGGCTACACCGCCTTCGTTACCATGGAGGCTGGTCTCCTGCCTTTTGAGCTCAACATGACCTTTTTGCCGAACACCATGCCGAAATGGCTGAGTGTGTTGGGGGTCATTATAGGTCTGGTCGTGGTTGTTCAGACCGGCCCCAAAGCGCAAGCCGAAATTGACGAAGGTGAGATTGATTACCGCAACATGCGGCAATACAAGTTGGCCCAGGCGGTTTTTCTATTAGCGCTGATGGTTGCTTATGCGCTGCTCCTGCGGCCCATCGGCTTTATCGCCGCAACGACGTTGTTTGTCGCTGGCGGCGCCATGATCCTGGGAGAGCGAAATTATAAAGTGCTGCTGCCGATCGCGATTTTTAACGCCTTTTTTATATGGTATCTGGTGCAGGAACTGCTCGGTATTTTCCTCAAACCCTGGCCCTGGTTTATTTGAGGAGAATGCCTGATGCTTGAAGGAATTCTCCAAGGTCTCGAAGCCGCTCTCTCAGTGCAAAATCTCATAATGGTGGTGGCCGGCTGTTTGCTCGGCACCTTTATCGGCATGTTGCCGGGACTGGGGCCAATGTCGATCATCGCCATTATGATACCAGTGGCGATCAAGATCGGTGATCCATCCGCCGCGCTTATTTTATTGGCGGGCGTTTATTACGGCGCGATATTCGGTGGCTCGACCTCGTCGATCCTGATCAATGCGCCGGGTATTGCCGGTACCGTGGCGACGGCTTTTGACGGCTATCCAATGGCGCGTAAAGGCCAGGCCGGCAAAGCCCTGAC
>JABIIH010000235.1 GCA_018649245.1 Rhodospirillaceae bacterium
ACCCGCCAAATCTAATTCTATCTGGCGTAATATTCCCAGTATGTCTTCTTCTGAAAATCGCTTCCTTGTCATTATTACCTCCCAAAATAACTAAAATATTCATACCACAAGTGGCTCAGTTATAGGGGGGCAGGACAAGCTGGCCCAGAACGTTTGGCGTGTTATGAAAGAAACCGACTCGCGAGAATGCCGAAACTGTCACAGTTTCGAATACATGGATTTCGCGGTACAAGAGAAGCGATCCGCCCAGCGACATGATACAGCTCTTAAAAAAGGTGAGACCTGCATCGATTGTCATAAGGGTATTGCCCATGAACTGCCGAAAGGCGCAATCAAAAATCAATAGCGACAACCAACCTATGATGGAAGGCGGCTCAAACTTGCGGGCCGCCTTTTTTTTAAAGTTCGTCTTCGTTAACCAAGCCGCGATCCGAAGGAAATTTTGGAAAGAGCTGTGCCTCTTTGAGCCAATCTGATAATTGCATCATCGGTTTTCGTTCCGCTTTGCCAAAGCCAGCATGTTTTTTCTTATTGGGCCAGACGTGTTCCGAGATTTCGGCCATGCGAGTAACAATCTGATCTTTGGTCACATTCACCACCATAAAGTCTGTCGCCATGGCAAGCGGTCCTTGGTAGTGCTCTCGCACTTTGGCCTGCATTTCGGGTGCCGTATCAAAATCATTAAAGAAGTGGAAGATTACAGCCAGGCGCGGATCAACTTCTTTTAAAACCACGGCCGCTTCCTGCGGAGCCGAATGGATATAAGTGCCAATCGCCCGCGCCGTTTTTTCATCATAGCCGGAACGATCCATCAATTGCTCGATGGTGTTGAAAGTTTCATGAACTACAACATCAGCGCCTTTGGCATTATCAATAAATATTTGGCTTGGTGTGGTGTCACCGGAATAAACGAATGTCAGTCCATTCCAATCGAGCCGTAGGCTTACCGCACCATCATAGAGATGCACGGCCGGAAAGCTGGTAATCTGCACACCATTTTGATCATAGACGACATGGGATTTAGAATAATCAAATTCATGAATGTTGATCTCAGCGCCAATTGCCGGCAAGGCTCCAACACGGGTATCGGTATCCCAGGCATAAGATTCCATCTGTTTTTCAGCGAAATGCTTAAAGCCATATTTTGGTTCTGGTCCCGACGGACCGTACATTTCAAGCGGCTCCAAGCGACCACCTGCCCAAGAGCCGACCCAGACTTGGCCAAAATCGCCGACATGGTCAGTATGCAGATGGGTCGCGAACCAGGCATTGACATCACTGTACGGCATTTCGAGCGCCGTGAAATTCATCTGCGAGCCAAAACCATAATCAAAAACGAATTTATCGCCATTGCCGAGTTCAATCAGCCAAGAGGCATTGGCTTGGGAGCGGCGCAAAAAAGGTCGTCCGGTGCCAAGTGCGACGATACGCATTTCATTTTTACCGAGCTCTTCAGTATCCGGGTAGTAATGTTCCGGGTATTCACCACGGGTAGCTTGTGTCTTCTTTGGTGTAGCCATTTTCTTCTCCCTTTAGATTTGGTCTTCTGCCAGCGCAAATCCTTCGCGAGGATTTGGCGCTTGCGGCAATTGATGAATATTAGCGCAGGCATATTTCAATATTTCGGCAATTTCTTCACGGCGTCCTTCCGGTAACCGCTCATCGATTGCAGCAACGCTGAGCGCGCCAAACGAAATACCTCCGGCCCACATAATTGGCGCTGCGATACCAGTAACGCCATTAACGAGACCGGTATATTGCGCCACGGAATAAGCATTCGCGAGGGTTAGATTGACCTGTTCTTCCAGCCATTCGCGGCCGAGCTTTTTTACCTCCGGACGGTTAATCAGCAGCAGCTTCATAACATTTTCACGCTCTTTGTCCTGCAATCCTGCCAAGGCGGCAAGACCGCCCGCGCCTAGGCCTAATGGCCGCCAGTCGCCGACATCAACCGCCAGAGCTTTAATGGCAAAATTACCGGTACATCGTTCGACACATAGGACATCAAGACCGATCCGCAAAAATAGATAGGCTGTATCACCGGTTTTTTCTGCTAAATACCGAACTGCCGTCCGGCCACTTTGAATGAGCAGAGTACGTTCAGTGGCTAAATTAGCCGGCGTTGGCTGAGTTACACCGAGAAAATAGCGTCGCTGACCTTCTGGCTGCCGCAGCCAACCTTCCGACAACATCGCTTTGCACAAGCGATGAACGGTCGGCGGCAATAGACCGGTATCTTCAGAAATATCTTTTAACCGGGCGCCTTCAATGCCAGCTGCACCAACCGCACGCAGGACATTCGCGGCTCGATTGATGCTCTGAACACCGCCTTCGCTCGATGAAGATTTGACCACAGTCTTCTCCTTCATTGAAAGATCAACTGCTCAATAGTTCCATAAAACGAAATTAATGTCACTAAAAAAAGTATTTAGCTATGAATTTATTAATTTATTTCCATTATACAGAATTTTCAATGGCAACACAGTCTATCTCAATATCAAAGGGCATCATCCAGGATCCGACCGTAATAAAGGTCCGGGCAGGGGCATTTTCGTCGAAATATTCCCGATACACTTCATTTACTTGGGCAAAATAGCCAGAGTTTGAGCAATAAACATGGACCTTTAGAACGTTCTCCATCGAACTGCCGGCAGCCTCTAAAACGCGTTTCACATTTTCCAAGGATTGCCGGGTCTGAACTTGAATATCACCGACAACCATTTCACCACTATCCGGATTTATCGGCGGCAGTCCTGAGACATAAACGAACCCGCCGGCTTTGGTCGCCGGCGACAGCGGCACCAATGGTCTGCCATCCGGCAATTTTGGCATTTCAAATCCGGGAACCTCGACAATTTCTTTTTTCATTTTTTAATTCCTGTTTGTTTTTTGGGTGTTTCCGGGATCATACTAAACCAACTGTTCAAGTCTTATCCAGAGGGGATATCCATGCTCAAATTTTCCGCCAATATCGGCATGATGTTTAACGAGATCGAAGACCCGGTGGCGCGCATTCAAGCTGCCCAGGATGCGGGCTTCGCAGCGGTTGAACTTTTATTCGTTTACGATATCCCGGTTGAAGACTTGGTTGCCGAAACCGAGCGCACCGGCATTTTATGGTCGGTGGTTAATATTGCGGTTGGCGAAGGCATTCAGATGGGCCCACTGGTTGCCGCAGCACCTGGCAAGGAAGCTGCCTTCAGAGAAAACTTAGCGGCGGCAAAAAAGTATTGCGCGGCGCTCAAGCCAACTGGTTTGGTGGTTCCGGCTTATACGCCGCCGGATGGTGTGAGCAAAGCCGACGCCCTGCCCGTCTTTAAAGACAATATGCGGATCGCCGCCGAAGAAATGTCTGACCTCGGCATCCCGGTTATTATCGAGGCGCTCAATCCAGAACATCGACCTAATTCACTACTGACCACAACGGCAGAAGTTATGTCGGTGGTTGAAGAACTGAACCATCCAAATCTCGGCATAGAATATGACGCCTTTCATATGTATGGCACTGAAGGGCATATGGAAGAAACAGTGGAAAAATATTTCAGCTATATCGGTAATATTCAGATTGCCGATGTTCCAGGGCGTCACGAGCCCGGCACGGGTGAAGTCGATTACGATAGCTTTCTCAATACGCTTGATCGCATTGGCTACGATAAGTGGGTCGCTTTGGAATATATGCCGGCAGGTGGCACTCTTGAAGGTCTCACCTGGCTGGAAAAATGGCGCTAGAGCGTAGATCAAATGTTCGGTAATACGGTCACGATCATCGGCGGTGGCCTGTCTGGTTGTTCGCTAGCAGCACAGTTGAGTGACCAGGCAGAAAAACCGCTCAAAATTAATATCATTGAACCTCGATCAGTTTTGGGAGCAGGCGTTGCCTATTCGGCGGACGACATAGATCATCGTCTAAATGCGCCGCTATTCGTTCATTTTCTGACACCTGATCGCGCGGAAGAGTTTCAAAATTGGTTTGTTGACAGCGGAGGGCTCAACCGCGATCCAGACGCCCTGGCAGCGGACGGTAATATCTATGCAAGGCGAACGGAATTTGCCGATTACGTTTCTGAAAAAATGGCAGACTACCTTCAAGCTAATCCCTCAAACTCTGCAATCACACACCTTCAGGAAAAAGCCGTCGATATTCTGCCGATCACAAATGGGTATAGAATAGTAACCGAGAGCGGTTCCAATATAGAATCGGATGCTGTTGTGCTCGCCACCGGCAACCGATCTCCCGCCGCGCCATCGCCCTTCGACAAAGAATTGGAGGATCATCCGGCCTTTATTGTCTCGCCGTGGGATCTCGAAAAAATTCGGAACATTGATGAAAACACTAATGTATTGATTATCGGCGCGGGTTTAACCATGTCGGATGTTGTGGCAACACTCTCAAGGCAAGGGCATAACGGCACGATCACCGCAGTTTCGCGAAATGGACAAATACCCAAGACCCACGCCCCGCCCCCCGAAGATGCAACGCCTCGCCATCCTTTCGATGGTGTAATGGAGGATAAGCCTCCCCATTTGGACGGTTCATTATTGGAGGTATTCGTCAATCTTCGAAAGCGTATGAAAGAGGATATGGCGGCAGATGGTTACTGGCATTGGGCATTTGACGAATTACGGGATTGCGTGTGGCAGATTTGGCCTCATTTTTCCGAGCGAGAAAAGCGCCAGTATTTGCGTTACCTGCGCCCGTGGTACGATTCTCATCGCTTTCGCTTGCCGCCGCAAACCGCGCATATTTTGGACGATGCTCTGGAACGAAATATTCTCACTTATAAAACCGGACATGTCGTTTCAGCACTGGACCGTGGCAAACAAATTGAAGTTCGGCTAAATATTCATCCAGACAGCCAATTTGAAGACCATCGGTTTGATGCGATCATTAACTGCACCGGACCGGTATTATCACCGGCCAAGACCAAAAATCCAATTTACCAATCCATTCTAAGGCGAGACTTGGTAAAAGAGACTGCCATCAATATCGGCTTTGATGTCGACGCGCATTGCCGGGCCATCTCCAAATACGGCGTGCCGCAGAAAAATTTATTCATCGTTGGATCGCCGACGGTCGGCGTATTTGGCGATCCAATTGGGGCACCATTTATCATCGCGCAAATATGGCGAATGGCGCCGACCTTGTTGCAGACTCTTTCCAGCAAATAAAAAACCGCCCGATACCTCGGGCGATTTTTCTAAATTATCAAATTATCGAGACGCTTAAGAAATCACGTCGGCTTTCCAGAAATTAATCACCGGCGGCTCATCCCAGTAGCGGGTCTGCCAATTCTCATCCATCCGGTCCATATCGGAGAAATATTCAATTTCACCACCGCAAGGGCATTTGAAATACCAATGCAAATTGGAGCCGAGATTATGCCGTCCTGGATTGCGTGAGGTATCCCAATCCCGCTCCCGCATATATTTACCACCGAGTATAATTTGCTCTAAATCTTTCACTTCAAAAGCAACATGATTGAACATCACCCGGTTGCCGCGGTGGGAAAGAAACCAATTGTGATGATAGGTCGAGCCTTCACATTGCATGAAATCACCCATATTGGTGACCGCATCGGTGATGCGAAAACCCAGACGTTCGGTATAAAAGTTCACTGCTTTTTCACGAAATTCTTTTGGGAAATTATAAACCACATGACCGATCCGGTAGGGCCGCGTTCTAATTTCCTGGGTTTTTTCGATGGTTTCATTAAGGCGCGGTACAAACCGGTTAAAATTCAAAACGGGCGCTTCTTCTTCAATCTCAACCACATCTTCGACTTGAAAGCCGATGCCGATACCAAGTTCGTCGTAGCAATGGAGACTGCCGTCAACGGCTTCGGTGACGTCACGGTCTTTGGCCAGCTCAGCGCCAATTACTTCCAGGCTCGCCTGACTATCGACACCCCAAACCACTTCCCGTACCGTCGGCCCGTCTTCGCAAGGCTGCGGCAGACTGGCATCATTGATATCCTTGACAATAAAGGTTTGGTTTTCAAGCGTCGCAAATGTCGCACCAGACTTGCCACTGTCTCGTTTCTCGAGTCCCCAATCATCGAGAAAGCGCGTGCATTTTTCGATGTCATCGACACCGTAAACCAGGCTTTCAACCCGATTAATCCCCATTCCGATTACTCCTTGCACATTACCCAAGTATTTTTTTCTAGTTATCGACGAATATAACGTCATTTTAGCCGATTTAAAATCAACTAAATTTATGCGGTTATTTATTTGCTAAAAAAGGCTCAATCATCCCGCGTGTAGGTTTTATGATCCGTCGGACGATGAAAAATGACATCGGGCACTTTCCGCGCATCATCAAGCTGGCCCATTAACGAGCGAATATGGCCGATAAGATTAATTACCAGCGACTGCATTAAGGCGCTCGAGCCTTTTAATTCACTATCGAAAACAATTTGAGGAACCAATATACAAATTGTATCGCTTGCTGCAGCCGCCGTGGCCGAACGCGGCTTATCACTGATCAGCGCCATTTCACCAAACATTTGACCTTGCTTAATGGTGCCGAGCACCTCCTTGCCTTTCTCAGACATCATCGAAATTTCGACCGCACCGGAGGCGACCAGGAAAGCACTGTCACCATCGTCGCCTTCACTGAAGATGATCTCACCACCGGAATAAGATTTTTGCTCCATATCCATCAATCGAGCATAACCAATCCATGCGGTGTCGCAAACTCTACTTTAATAATTTTAGAATTATTCTCGGTGTTTTTGACGTTCACGAGATGATCAACGCCCAAAGACTCCAGTGCTGAAGCCAAGCTCTCGGGCTCCGGATGCGCCAAGGTAATGTTCTCAACCCGGCATTCGAGATCGGTCATATTGGCTACTGGCGGCAAATTATTTTGCCATTGAATAAGGGCGGGACAGAGACCGCCTAAGGGTAGACTGCCGTCCTCACGAATCGTCAGCTGCCAATTGAGATCGCCGCGCTGCATGGCAACAATTTCGCCGAGGTCTTCGGAAGTTTTCGCCAGCGTTTGCTCCAAATCCGGCGTCCGCACCACCCAGGTTAAGATACGCGGTCGCTCGGCAATACGTGCGCGCTGATCGGGGTTGTCAAAATCAAACCAGCGGGGTCTAACCGTTACTTTTAGATGTGGCGCAATAGCGATGATTTCAAAATAACAGTTAGGGCCAAGCGCCATTACGCAATTATGGGTGCCCATCTGTAAATGCTCGCCACCTCTGGGCACGTCGACACCGAATTTCTCCGTAATTAAATTGAGACCCTGTTCGAGGTTATCAGCGCCCAAAACAATGTGATCGAGTTCGAGTTCCATGAATTATTCCAACTGCGTCAGCGCAGCGATAAAATTATCGTCACTGATCACTTTAGTAACATGACCTTTGCTATTGGTATCTTCGGCCAGCACGACATCGCCCACTTTGGCTATCCGGCTTTCACCGTCACTGACGGTTATTTCGATCGCGCCCTGGACCACGGCAAAATACTGACGGCGCGGGGCTGGATGGGCAACACCAACCCAGCCGACGGGAAATTCAAAGAAAGAAAACCGCGTTGCGTCGCGAATTTCGGAAACTAGAAAAGGCTCGGCGGGCGGGGCAAAATCCTCGACCCGCATGGTGTCTTCTACATCTTCAAAATGGGTCTCACCCTCATTATCGGCGTAAAGCCGCACATAACGCATCTCGGTCAATTCCTTAAACTAATTGTACCAGGTACATTTATTACATTAGAACATGAGGGTTGGAAGCCAAAGCGCGACGGGTGGGAAAAAGACAACAGTCGCCAAGCGGACAATATCGGCACAAAAGAAAGGTGCGATACCTCTGAAAATACTGGAGAGCGGCACATCCGGCAGCATCGATTTCATGATAAAAACATTGAGCCCGATTGGCGGTGTAATGAGACTGATCTCAACCACCATGACCAGCACAATACCCCACCAGATAAGATCAAAACCGAGCGCATGAATAATCGGCACAAAGATCGGTACCGTCAAAAAGATCATCGCAATACCTTCGATAAACATACCGAGGATGATGTAAAAACACATGATCACCAGGACAACCTGCATCGGTGTTGCATTGAGGCTGCTGATGAACGCCAGCACGGCTTCCGGCAGGCCCGAAATGTTGACGAATTGATTAAGAATGAGGGCACCGAAAGCCACGGTAAAAATCATCGCGGTCGTGCGCGCGGCTTCGATCAGACTTTCGATAAATATCGGCCAGCTCATTTTTCTTCTTAAAATCGCAAAAATCAGCGCCCCCCCGGCGCCAATACCACCGGCCTCGGTCGAGGTAAAAATACCAAAGAAAATG
>JABIIH010000236.1 GCA_018649245.1 Rhodospirillaceae bacterium
CAAAATATCGGCGACGGCACCTATTACCATTCGGGCTTGATGGCGATCCGGGCAGCAGTCTCATCAGGCGTCAACATCACCTATAAAATTCTATTTAATGATGCGGTGGCGCTGACCGGCGGTCAGCCGATGGATGGTGAGCTTTTCCCCTGGACAATCTCTAAGCAGATTGCCGCCGAGGGAGTGGGGCGTATCGCCGTCGTCTCCGATGAGCCGGAAAAATATTCTGATAATTTGGATTGGGCGCCGCAAGCAGAAATTCATCACCGCCGCGAGCTTGAACGATTGCAATTGGAAATGCGCGAGATTGAGGGCGTGACGGCGATTATTTATGACCAAACCTGCGCTGCCGAGAAACGCCGCCGCCGCAAACGCGGACTTTATCCCGATCCGGCGCGCCGGGTCTTTATTAATGAGGCTGTCTGTGAAGGTTGTGGTGATTGTAATGCAGCATCCAATTGCGTCGCCATTCGCCCGCTCGAAACCGCATTGGGACGGAAACGCGTGATCGATCAGTCTTCGTGCAATAAGGATTTCAGTTGTTTGGACGGTTTTTGCCCGAGCTTTGTCACCGTCGAGGGTGGAGCGTTAAAAATTTCCGCGCCGCCGGTGGTGGATAGTGCCAATCCTGCTGCTGGCCTGCCCGAGCCGACGCCGGTAAATATTGATGGCTCATATAATATATTACTGACCGGGATCGGCGGCACCGGCGTCATTACCGTTGGCGCTGGTCTGGGCATGGCGGCGCACATTGAAGGCAAGGGCTGTGCCGTGCTCGATCAAACCGGGCTCGCCCAAAAAAATGGTGCGGTGATGAGCCATGTCTCTATTTCAAACGATCCTGACACTGTTATGGCGACCCGCATCGGCACCGCTATGAGCGATCTGGTTATTGGTTTTGATATGGTTGTGGCAGCTGGTCAGGCAGCGATTAATACGATGAGTGCGACCCGGACGCGGGCTGTTATTAACGATCACCTGGTGCCGTTAGCAGCCTTTGCCGAGCGTCCCGATATGCCGCTGGAAGCGGGCGGCTATACTAATGTTATCGAAACGGCGCTCGGTAACGGAAAGGCAGATTTTTTTGATGCCACACAACTGGTGGCAAAATTGCTTGGCGATCATATTTCAACCAATGTGTTCTTGCTCGGCTTCGCCTGTCAAAAAGGCTATCTGCCGCTCAAAGCCGCTTCGCTCGAACAATCGATTCGTCTCAACAATGTCGCAGTGGAAATGAATTTACGCGCCTTTGCCTGGGGACGGGTGGCAGCTCATGAGCCGGACCGATTGGCTGAATTGGTCGGCCCGCAGAATAACAATGATGCGCCAGCATTTAATCTCGACCAGTTTATTGAAGACCGTAAGCGAGACCTAGCCGCTTATCAAAATGCCGCCTATGCCGGGCGTTATTACAAAACTATCGAAAGCGTTGCCGCAGCCGAAAATAAAGTTAGCCCGGGTTACATTAATTTGACCGAAGCGGTGGCGCGTGCCCTATATAAATTGATGGCCTATAAGGATGAATACGAAGTGGCGCGGCTGTATACCGATGGCCGGTATAGGGAGAAACTACGAGCGCAATTTGACGGTGATTATAAGCTCAAGTTTAATTTCGCACCGCCCTTGTTTGCCGCTAAGGATCGCGTCACCGGCCAGCCATTAAAGAAAGAGTATGGCGCCTACATGTGGCAGGCATTGAAATTCTTAGCACCGCTCAAAGTATTGCGCGGCACGCCGCTCGATCCGTTTGGCTATTTGGCGGAACGTAAAAGCGAACTCGCCCTGATCCGTGATTATGAAAATCTGCTGGACGAAATTGTTGCCAAATTGACTCCTGATAATTACGGCACTGCAGTCGAGTTGGCTTCCTTACCATTGCAAATCCGGGGCTTTGGCCATGTGAAATCCCACGCCATCGAAGAGGCCAAAGCCGAAGAAGCTCGCTTGTTGGCGGCGTTTCGAAATTCCAACGAAATGTCCGTGCAGGCAGCGGAATAGCTAGTTCTCAAACACCCAATTTTTTCACCAGATCCCAGGTTGCTTGAGGGTCTTCGACATGGGTGTTGTGGCCAATGCCGGGCAGAGTGACAGCGTTCTTGTCGACCGCCTGGTAATCCTTGATATCTACCATTTTGTCGTGTTCACCGACCGCCAGGACAATAGGACATTTCGGCACCGGCAGTAACACACTCATCCACGAACCACCGACGGTGGCGACCGCGTTGTCGGCAGCGAGCCGGAATTTGTCGCCTTCCTGATATATACCTGCGGCGGCCATGGGGTCGTCTGGCTGCACGATACCAAACAAGCCCGATACTTTAAGATAACGCTCGATGGCTTCGTCGCGCGAGTCAAACCAGCGCGATGGTTTGCCGCCGATGGCATGCATGGCGGCCGTGTGCTCTTCCGTCCAGTCGAGAATCGTGCCGATCACGACGAGGCCGGCAATGTTTACGCCAAACCAGCCAGTCGCCAGCGCGAGGCCGATGATACCGCCCATCGAATGGCCGATAATGATAACCCGCTCACGGTCGCGGATGAGGTCGGCTATATCGGTTGCATGCTCGCCAAAGCCATACGTATTGGTCCAATCGGAGCGGCCATGACCACGCATATCGGGGACAATCCACTGACCGGCTTCTTCTTTTTCAATGATGTCGCGGACACCCTGCCAGGTGTCACCAGTGGCGCCCTGTCCGTGGAGGAGTAGATAGGTGGTTTCGCCTTCGCCGCCGGTTTCAACATGCAAGTTTGGCGAATTAGTAGGCGGCATTAAGACTCAATCCGCTCAGCAATGGAAAGCGTACGGTAGAGACGTTCAACAATTGGTTTTTCCATCAAGACACCATCGATTTCGACAAAGGCTTTGTCTTGCGCCTCATATTTGGCAATGAGATCGATCGCTTTAGCGATTTCTTCGGCGCTCGGGCTAAATACATCATTGATGATATCAATTTGCTTGGGGTGGATGGCGCATTTGCCGGTAAAACCGATCTCCAGCGCCGCATCAGCCTCTTCCCGCAAGCCATCTGGATCATCGAGGCCAAAAAACGGCATATCTAACAGATCGACTTTGGCATTAGCCGCCGCCAGAACGAGTTGCTGACGGGCATACAACAGCGAATTCCAACCCGGCTCTACTCTCAGACTGGCTGACATGTCAAAGCCGCCAAACACCAGCGAGCCGATTTTATGGCTCGATTTGGCAATCTCATAAGCCCATTTGAGACCTTCGGTGGTTTCGATCAAGGGATGAAATTTTAAGTCCGAATGTTTAGCGCTGAGGACGTCGCGCAAAATGCGTATTTCTTCCGGCGAGGAAATTTTTGGTAGCATTAATCCGTCGGGAGCATGATCTGCCTCGGCAAGGGCGATTATGTCCGCCATGCCTTCGGCGCTGCGAACAGAGTTTATCCTCAGCCAAATTTCCGTTTTTTCATCAGACGGGCGGTCGGCCACGACAGATATTGCTTCGGCCCGGACGGCGTCTTTAGCATCATCAGCAACGGCGTCTTCGAGATCAATGCAGACGATATCCGTCCAGCTTGCCAGCGCTTTCGGCAGTATCTCCAGTCGAGCGCCCGGCACAAATAATAGACTGCGCCTCGGATTTGCCAGGGGATTCATTTTTTGCGACATTGCTAAGTCTCACTTTCTTAGATAGACCATCTACATACATTTCTAGCCCGGAGATGGCTATAGTCTTTGAAAATATAGTTGAGAAATTTGAATGTCCAAACCGCTTAAAGATATCCTCGTGGTTGCCGTCGAACAGGCAGTGGCGGCGCCTTATTGCACGTCGCGTCTGGCCGATGCCGGCGCGCGGGTAATCAAGATTGAGCGGGCAGGTGGTGATTTTGCCCGTGGCTATGATGATGTGGTTAATGGTGAAAGCGCCTATTTTGTCTGGCTTAATCGCGGCAAGGAATCCATCGAGCTTGATATCAAGCAGCCCGAAGATGCCGAGATTTTGCAGCGCATGATTGCCAAGGCCGATGTGTTCATACAAAACCTCGCTCCCGGGGCGGCAAGGCGGGGTGGCTTTGGCGCCAAGGAATTGCGCGAGAAGCATCCCCGTCTGATTACTTGCGATATCTCAGGTTATGCCAGCGATGGACCATCCCGCGACATGAAAGCTTACGATATGCTGGTGCAGGCGGAAACCGGCATGGCCAGTATTACCGGCTCACCCGACGAGCCGGGCCGGGTCGGCGTCTCAGTCTGTGATATAGCCGCCGGCATGTATGCGCAGGCAGCGATTTTACTGGCACTTATGGAAAGAGAGCAAACTGGCGAGGGTAAGGCGATAGAGACCTCGCTCTTTGATGGTATGGCGGATTGGATGGCAGTGCCGCTCCTGCATCAGGATTATGGCGGTAAGGCACCCAAGCGCATGGGACTGCGTCATCCCTCCGTGGCGCCTTATGCGACTTTTGAGACTAAAAATGGCGAGCTGATTGTCATCTCGATTCAAAACAATCGGGAATGGGCGCAATTTGCCCGCGAGATTTTAGAGCGGCCTGAATTGGCGGAAAAGGGCCCTTATAAAGACAATATATCCCGGGTGGCCAATCGTGAGGCGCTAGAAGCTGATATCAGTGAAGTGTTCGGGCGCTATACGCGGGAGGAATTGTCGGCAAAACTAATGGCAGCCCGCGTTGCTTTTGGCCGGGTAAATTCCATCGAAGACCTCTCAAATCACGGGGATCTGCGCCGCATGGAGGTCGATACGCCGCACGGTAAAGCACACATTCCCGCCCCACCGGCCCGCATTACAGGTGAAGCGGTTGAGCCGATGACAATACCTGGCCTGGGCGAGCATAGTGCTGCATTGCGTGAAGAATTTAGCGATGATGGATCGTAGCTCCGAATAGCTAAAAATTTCGCCTTGCGGAATATCTCAGGTGCAATCCCAATAGATTATCAATATAATTATTGTGGATAATAACACTGCATCCAGGCCAGGAGGTAAACATGAAACACCATAGCACCGTGGGTAAAAAAGAACGCATGAATGCCATGGGCTTGGATCGTGAAGATACGGCTGAAAAATTCAATGATCTTGATGATGTCATAGCCTCGCCATCGGCGGAATGGAAACGGCCCTGGTGGGTGCGTGAAGTCGCTAAGCCAACCATGGATATCGACTGGGATGTAACCGAGCGCTTTGATGCCCGAAAAATCCAGCAAGTCTCCTGGAAGAAATATGTCGGCGAAGAAAAAGCCAAAGAACTCGGCAAGCGCCGCGAAGAAAAGGTGCGCCAATGGATGATCGACCAAAAATCCGGCTATACCTTGCGCGACCGGGCTCTCGATATAGCCGGCGCTCAGGCCGGCTCGGTGGGCACCAGCTTTTTAGGCTCTTGGGCTAAAACCGCCGAAGCGACTAAAAATGAAGGCGAGATGTTTGCCAGTGATGCTTCGCGCTCAAAGCTGACCGACCCGGCGCGGCCCAAACCAATGAGCCCGGAAGAATTGGGCGTACCCCGCTATGAAGGCTCGCCGCAAGAGAATTCGCGCATGATCCGCTCAGCCTTGAGGCATTTTGGCGCCACCCAGGTTGGCTATGTGGAACTGAATGATCACACCAAAAAGCTGATCTATGCTGAGGACGCCATGGACGGCAAGCGGATCGAGTTTGAAAATGTCGACCAAGCCTATGAGACAGGTGAGAAACGGGTCATTCCGGAGAAAGCCAAATGGGTGATTGTTTTCTCGGTACAAATGTCAGAAGAGCTTATTAAACGAAAATCCGGCTTGATGCCCTCAGCACTTTCGGCCGCCGCCACGGGTGCCGCTTACGGACAAGCGAGGAACGCAATTGATCAACTGCAATGCTTTTTGCATGTGTTGGGTTATCAAGGCTTGATGGGAACCTGGTTCAACGGGCTTGGTATCGCACCGGCCTTTGCAGTGCTGGCAGGCCTCGGTGAAATCGGCCGCATCAACAGGATGATCAGCCCCGAACACG
>JABIIH010000237.1 GCA_018649245.1 Rhodospirillaceae bacterium
AGAAGTATTTGGTGCTGCCAAAGCACCTAAACCAGAAGAAGAGCAAGCTAGCAGCGCAGATGTCTTTGGTCCTGCGCCGGAAGCGCCGGCGGAAGAAAAACCGGCGGAAAATAGCGCGCCAGAAACTGCGCCTCCAGAAACTGCGCCTGAAGAAAATAAACCGGCTGATCGTAGCCCAGAAGGCGCAACCGATTAGGACGCGATACTTAATCACGTTTAACTAAAATTATTATCAAGGTGTGTTTTGGTTTCGGCGCTGTTTAAAGCGCGTGCATACTTGCCAGTTCGTCTTTTATTCGAAGTTTTTGCCGTTTTAGTTCGGCGACGACCGAATCATCAGGATGGGGGCGTCTATTCTCAACATCAATTTCTTGTTCAAGGCCGACATGCTTAGATTTAAGCACTGATACTCGATCTTGCTCGTTCATAGATAAATCTCCATCTAAGTCAAAGCACCAACAGTTAAGATGCTAATCCTATCAAGGGCGAAAATCCAGAAAAAAACTGTAATAATTTGTTCTGGAATTATTCAAAAAACTGCAGATTTCTGGCGAATAATTGATTTAAATATGCGAAATCAAACGCTTAGGACTTAAGCGCTTGCGAAATTGTCCGAATAAAGCTTTCGCCATTCTCAAGTAAAGAACCTGATACGACGCCGAGATAATTAATCATACTCAATTCAGCCAATTGACCATACTCAGCTGATTTAATCTCATTGCTGGTTGCCAGATCTGGCAATTCGCGTTGGCCCGATTGATAAAGGACCCACTGTTCGATTTTCTCGCCGTCAAGTTCACAGCTCTTAATCGCCTGACGCAAATCTTCGGATAGTTCACCGAGATTTATGGTCTCGTTCTGTTTCAGGTCTTGCCTGATTTGGCGAAGCTGTTGCACCACACGGGTTTGCCAGGGTTCGATGACAGCCATGATTTCCGCCAACTCAGCTTGCTCAAGTTTTTCACCATGTGCAAAGGCCACCCAGCAACAATAAAGAAGGATATTTACATCGGCGCCAAATTGATCCTGCAGCGTTAAACAGGCATCGGCCACACCGTCCCGGCCATAAAATTCGAGCGAGAATTTCCAAAATGGATTGTCTTTTGTTAGCTGATTTGATTCGTTCATTTGATTCCCATTAATCGCCCAAGGATATGCCGAGACCGCGCGCCGTCTGCACTAAGGTATCGGTAATATCGACTTCGCGGGTACGCGACGTTACCTCATCCAACGGCAGGTCAACAACTTGACGATGCTGCCAGGCGACCATGCGGCCGTTTTCACCGCTGGCCAAAAGATCGACCGCCCGCACACCAAAAGCAGAGGCAATTATTCGGTCGTGACTATTGGGAATGCCACCGCGCTGAACATGACCCAGTACTGTCACCCGAGTTTCGGCTCCGGTTGCTGCATTTATCTGTTCGCCCAATTGGTCACCAATGCCGCCATAGCGCTTTTGACCGTGGCTGTGTTCATTCATTGAGGCCTCACCATCTGCCGGACGGGCAGCTTCCGAACATATGATGAGTGCATGATCCCTTCCCTGTTCATGCAGTGTTTTTATCTTTTCGGCGATTGGTTCTAGACGATATGGAATCTCCGGAATCAAAATGACATCCGCACCCCCGCCGATACCGGCATTAAGCGCAATGTGGCCGGCATCCCGGCCCATTACTTCCAAAATCATTACCCGTTCATGGCTGGCAGCCGTCGGCTGCAAGCGATCCAGCGCTTCAACGGCAGTGCTCACGGCAGTTGAAAAACCGACAGCAAATTCAGTCAACGGCACATCATTATCGATGGTTTTTGGTACACCGATAAAATTGATGCCACCCAGTTTGGTTAAGCGATTGAGAATATCGAGGCTGCCATCGCCGCCGATACCGATTAAGCCATCAAGCTCCAATTCCTTAAAACCTTGGGCAAATTCTTTCGAGCGATTTATTCTACTGCCGTCAGGCATCGGGAAATCAAATGGATCACCTTTGTTCGTGGTGCCTAAAATAGTGCCGCCCATGCGTAGTATGTTGCCGGTAAAGAGTTTAAGCGTAAGTTCCTCGCATCGTGGTGGGCTGTCCATCAGCCCTTGCGTACCATCATGGATACCAAGGACGCGCCAGCCATACCCTTGGATCGCCCGGTGAGTGACAGCCCGGATAACCGCATTTAGGCCGGCACAATCGCCGCCACTCGTGAGCACGCCGATGGTTTTAATCGTTGTTTTGTTTTTAACCACTCTAAAATTCCAAATTTAAATTAAATCAATTTTCCAAAAACACGATATTTTTGGTACTATACTATCAGGCTCAATTAAATCGAAATGACTTATGGCTGACAACCTAGAAACCGTGAACCGGATTAAAGAGCTTAAAGACCAGCACCGCAAACTTGATGCCGAGATTGAGCAACTTGCCGGTGAGACGGATTTTGACCAAATTAAGCTGCAACGGCTCAAGAAAGAAAAATTGGCGCTAAAAGATCAGATCAGCAAAATTGAAGCTGGTGAGGTGCCGGATATAATTGCCTAACCAGCCTGGCTCGATCTTGCTTTTTCACTTGCCGCGAGAACCAATTGGTCGGGCTGTCCGAGCGCGACAATTTCTTGAATCCCCCAAACTGCCGTGATCGGGTATTCTTCCTCCGCCATAACGAAAGGCGTTTTACTCATAAGTTCGTCTATTGCCGCTGCTTTTGATATTACCGCTTCTTCCTGGTAGAGATTCAAGATCACGCCAAATTCGCCGTGATCCAATGCACCCACCACGTCAACTTCATCCAGACAAGTTCTGATAATACCCGCTGCATGAATAAGAAAGGCATCGCGTAAACCCGCGCCATTACGGAGCCATAGCTCATCCAACTTGAGGATTTTTATAAATAACAAAAAGCTTGGTTCTTTGGTCCGGGCAACGTGTTCGGCGGCATGGCTTAAATATTGATCAAAGGCATGGCGGCTAACCACGGGCAGAAGTTCATGCGAATCCAGTGCTTCTATTAAATGTGCTTCATGTTTCTTAGATACCTCGGCTTGCCAGCGAATGGAGTCCATTTCATGCATGATAAGCGTCATCGCCTCATGGACCTTGGGTGTAATCTCATCGCTTGGAATCCCCATAACGGAGGCAGTGTCTTTAATCTGGCGCGGCGTGCGCTTTTGTGGCTCCGGCTGCCCATGCGCAAAGGCAGAGCGTTTATAGATACCAAAATAGGGATTACTTTGAGGATTACCTTCGCCATGCGTATCCAATTCGCGAATTGCTGCATATTGCTCTAGTTCTCTGATATCAGCCATCATCTCATCCTCTCGGCCATCCTCTCGGAAAGCTAGTCCAAACTAGCATCTTCCTTTATTCAGGTAAATTTTATGCGGAAATTAGAGGTTATGGTTATCTTTGGAGATAATGCCAACAATTTACGGGCACTGATTGCGGCATTTGCTTGCAGAGCGTTATTTGACTCTTATAATGCCGCCCTTCCCGCCTTAATTGGCTGAAAATAGGAGTTTATCGATGGCCGAGTCTGATCCAATTGTTGGCATTATTATGGGTAGTCAGTCTGACTGGGCAACCATGAAGCACACCACGCTGACCTTGGAAAAACTGGGTATCGCCTATGAAGCAAAAATCATTTCGGCCCACCGCACACCTGATCGTCTGAGCAAATATGCCGAATCGGCGAAAGATCGGGGATTGCAGGTTCTGATTGCCGGTGCCGGTATGGCCGCCGCCCTGCCGGGTGCTGCGGCAGCATTAACGCCGCTCCCGGTTTTGGGTGTGCCGATGGATGGCAAAGTGATGGGCGGCTTGGACGCCTTACTCGCCATGGCGCAAATGCCGGGTGGTATTCCGGTTGGCACGCTTGCAGTCGGTAAGGCCGGCGCGGTAAATGCAGCCGTACTGGCAGCCAGCATTATTGCACTCAGTAATGAAGATGTCGCTGCATCGCTTG
>JABIIH010000180.1 GCA_018649245.1 Rhodospirillaceae bacterium
ACCTCTCAGTTTATGTCAGTGGCAAAGAATCAGCAGCGGAAAAATGCCAGCCGGTCTTCAACGGCTTCGCCAATCTCAATTTCTATGTCGGCGAATTCGGCAATGGCAGCAAGATGAAATTTGTCGCCAATCATCTGGTCCATATCCACAACGTTGCCTCGGCTGAAGCGATGGTGCTTGGCATGAAAGCCGGTCTTGAACCTGAAATGATCTACAATGTGATCAAAGCCGGTGCCGGCAACTCACGCATCTTTGAATTGCGTGGGCAGATGATGGTCGAAGACAATTATGAAAACGCCACGATGAAAATGGATGTCTGGCAGAAGGATATGAAAGTGATCGGCGAGTTTGCCGCCAGCCTCGGCTGCCCGACGCCGATGTTTACGGCCGGCATTGATATTTACCGCTCCGGCCTCGCCAAGGGCATGGATAAGTTGGATACTGCGAGCGTCTGCCGCGTATTGGAACAAATGGCCGGCCTCGAGCGAAAGCAGGTAAAAAACTAACATGATAGATACCCCGCGCGAACGCCTGCCCTATTCCGCCATCATCGACCGGCCTAAGCTGACTTTGCCGGATGGCGCCCGTATGGCGGTCTGGACGATTATGAACGTTGAACATTGGGACAGCACCAAAGCCCAGCCCCGCACCATCCTGCCGCCACCAATGGGTCAGCCTTTGCTGCCGGACGTACCGAATTGGTCATGGCATGAATATGGCAACCGGGTCGGCTTCTGGCGCTTGAACGATATGTTCAAAAATTATGGTGTCAAACCTACCCTGGCGATGAACGGCATGATTTTGCAAACCTACCCTCGCATCGCTGAAACCGCCCTCGAAGGGGGTTGGGAGTTTATGGGGCACGGCTATAACCAGGGGCCGATGCATAAACTCGACGATCAGCGCGAACACATCCAAAGCACCGTCGAAGCGATTAAAGACTTCACCGGTAAAGGCCCGGTCGGCTGGGAAAGTCCCGGTTTGACCGAAACCATGGAGACGCTCGATTTATTGTCCGAGGCCGGCATTGAATATGTCGCCGATTGGCCGCTCGATGATCAGCCGGTTGAGCTCAAAACCACCACCGGCAAGCAGATGTTCTCGGTGCCTTATCCGGTTGAAACCAACGACATCACCATAATGGCGCTGCAACAGCATTCCTCGGAAGAATTCGCCAAGCGCTGTATCGATCATTTTGACCGGCTCTATGACGACAGCGCCGACATCACCCGCATCATGGGGATCAGCATGCATACATACATTTCCGGCGTGCCGCATCGCTCTAAATATGTCGAGCAGGTTTACGAACATATCACCAGCAAGCCGGATGTGCTGATCTGGACTGGTGAGCAGGTGATGGAGTGGTATAAAACCCAGCTATGAGAAAATTAGCACTTATCTTAGCGATATTTTTCTGGGGCCTCATTTTCTGGCTGCCATTGCTGGCAGTGGCGCAAACAGCGCCCTCGCCGGATGAGCTTGCGCATTACACTGGCCTTCATGCCGCCGCTGCCAAAGGTGAGACCGCCAAAATTATTGCACTGGCAAAATCCGGTACCGATCTCAATGCCCGCGACGGCTTTGGCCGCACCGCCTTGATGGTGGCGGCCTATCAAAATCATCGTGATGCCGCCACAGCCCTGATTAAAGCAGGAGCCAACGTTAACGCGCTCGATAGCGAACGCTACGACATGATTACCATTGCCGCGGTCGCCAACAATCTCGCAATGATGAAACTGGCCATTACCTCCGGCGGAAATTCCAAATTAATGACCAGCCCCTATGACGGCACCGCACTGATCGCTGCTGCCCATCTCGGCCATGTTGAGGTGGTGCGGGAGCTTATTCGGACCGGCGCACCTTTGGATCACATTAACAATCTAAAATGGACTGCCCTGATCGAAGCCATAGTCTTAGGCGATGGTGGTAAAAACCATCAATTTATCGTCCGGGATTTGATCAAGGCTGGGGCAAACATCAATCTCGCTGACGGCAATGGTACAACGCCGCTCAGCCTCGCCCGTTTTCGAAAATACCCCGCGATGATAAAAATGCTGGAAGCCGCCGGGGCAAAGCCTTAAAAGCAGTTCATAAATTTCACTCAGGAGAAAAATAAATGGCTAATCTTGTTAATCTTGTGCACGTCGCTTGCGATCCGGAAGTGCGGGAAGAATTGCTCGAAAAATTATGGACTAACGTTCACAACGCGCGCGAAGAAGAACACTGCTACCAGTTCGAAGTGTCGGTCGCGGGTGACGATCCAAATGCCTTTATCTTTTACGAGGTTTACAAAGACGAAGCCGCCCTGGCCTGGCACAAGGAGCAGCAATATTTCCTCGACTACTTTGCCCTGGTCGAAAAATTTGGCGACAAAGTTAACCGCAGCTTCAAAACCTATTGGGTCGAAGATAAATAAAGGTACCAGGTACCTTTATTCCATTACTCAACCAGTTTGCGGTCGATGCCGGCAGAGGTTTCAACAGCCTTGCAGACGGCAGAGGTATCTAAATGACCCAAGCCTTGCGCAATAGCTGAGTTAAACTTCTGCCAGGCTGAGACATACAGATCGATTGGCGCCTTCACTTCGGCGGCATAGGACGTAATGATGCTGGCATCTTTCTGGTAAACGTCAAACATCGTGCCGCCGCCTTCCCGGTAATCACTTTCCGACATCATTTTGCCGCGAATATCGAACATCTTTGAAGCCCCAGCACTTTCCTTGATCACTTCGTATATCAGCTTCGGATCAAAGCCGGCTTTTTGACCGAGGGTAAAGCACTCAGCGGCAGCGCAGTTATGCACGTGCACCAGATAGTTGGCTAAAATTTTCATCCGGCTGCCGTCGCCTACTTCACCGACATAGAAATTGCTCGCGGTAAAGCCTTCGAAAATCGACACACATTGTTCATAAGCTGATTTATCGCCGCCGATATGACAAGATGCCATGCCCTTGGCCAGCATTGGCGGTGTCGCGCTAATTGGCGCATCGAGCATATTCCGGCCGGCTGCCTTCAGTTTTTCCGCGACGTCTATTTTCTGCTGCACCGTTAGCGTCGAACATTCAATAACCACCTGTCCCGGCTTGTCACATTTGGCAATCTCATCGGCAACCGCGTTAACTGAACTGCTATACGGTAATGAGGTTAAGACGACATCCGCTTTTTCAGCGACTTCGGTGGAACTTCCAACCGCTTCCAGGCCAAATTCATCCAAGGCTGAAACACGATCCGGATCTAGATCGAATCCAATGACTTTAAATTGTTTTTTTAATAGCAGTTCCGCGACGTTGCCGCCCATCGGTCCCAAGCCAATAACACCAACTGTGATGCCCATATTACCCCTCCTAAAATTGAGATTTATTGTTCATTGATTAGCCCGCATTCATACCATTTGCGGGGCCGCGTGCAAGGCCTGTTATTCATCACTTTATTGTTTGCTTGAAAAGATGTTTTCGCTAGCTATGCAGTTATTGCATATCAGAAACGGCAATAAAACAGCAGTAAACTAAGGTTAACAGGTATATATACCCTCGCATGAAACACGGATCAGCAATACAGAGATTTTTGGCGCGGCGGCGTTTTTTGACCCGCTCATTTTGGCGTCACACCACTCATTACCGCGGTCATTGATAACCCCGGTAGCGAGCGCGTTCGGTTCTTAGGTAGGCCAAAAAAATACATGGTCAATCGAACGATCTCTTTTAAATAAACAATTGAAAATTTATTCGACCAGCTCGAACAAGCGGTCCCCCAAACGGGCCCGATGCTTGGCGACTAATGGCGTCACTGCATCTTGAAAGGCTTGACGTTCGTCATCGCTGAGCTCGACAACATCGTTCTCTGCTGGATCAAGTGCGGCCATGACCTCATCGTCTTCGGCCTGGGCAAAGCCGCGCTGTGCTTTGGTCGCGATGTCGATTGAATCTTGCACGGCTTGTTGAACATTGTCCGGCCACGACTCAAATATCTCGTTATTGACCATCACCAGGACCATGCCGAAAAAATGGCCGGTTAGAGTGATATGCCGGTGGTAATGGTAGGTGCCAAACCGATAGGTATTGGTCAGCGGATTTTCCTGCGCATCTATTTCGCCAGATTTTACTTTGGCCACCAGATCAGCAACATCAACAAAGGTCGGCTCAAAACCTAATAGCCTGAAAAACTCCTGATGCACCTCGGAACTCATCGAGCGCATTTTGAGACCATCACAATCGGCGGGCGTTCTGATCTCCCGCACTCCATTAGTGAAATGGCGAAAGCCGTTATCCCAAAATCCCAAAATGCGTACACCCATCTCGCTCAGAAATTTTTCTTTGAGCAAATCACCTAATTCGCCATCGAGCGCGGCGTAAGCTTTTTCCCGGCTTTTCACCACGAAAGGCAAATCAAAGATCGCCACTTCCGGCACCCGCTCCGCCAGATAGCTGGAAGCGAAGTAACACATGGTGAGATCTCCTGCCTCGACCAAGGCAGGCAAATCAAACGCCTTGATGCCTTTGCTCTCAGGCATATTGCCGTCCATGGCGTAGTCGACGGCTTCGCCCACGCGTTTGGCTAATTCCTCACCAAATATTTCGGCCGCCCGGTTATGCACCGAGGTCGGCGGCTGGTAGCCACCCAATTCAATTTTTATCGAGCTCATCACGCACCCCAATTATGATTATTTGTTTGGCAGTTTGTTTAGTCAGCCGAACCGCTCATATCAACCCTTGATTAGTTATGAGAATTACTCTTCCTCGACGATTTTGAGCGGGCCGGAATAACGGGCAACAAAATAATGTTTATTGGAGGTCCACCAGCAAAGCTCTCCCACCGGCGCAATATCCAAATATTTG
>JABIIH010000119.1 GCA_018649245.1 Rhodospirillaceae bacterium
CCAAGCCATTATTGATCGCCTCAAAAAACAAGACGGCCGTAAGGTTGATCTCGTCATCAACAAAATTGATCTGATTGATAAACAAAAACTGCTGGCGCTGACGCAGAAGTTGAGCGCCGAAGGAGTATTTGATGAAACTTTTATGATCTCTGCTACGCAGGGGGATGGCGTCAAAGATTTAGTCGCCTATCTCACAGCCAAAATGCCGTCGGGCCCCTGGCTGTTCCCGGAAGATCAGGTTTCCGATATGCCGATGCGCTTATTGGCGGCTGAAATTACCCGGGAAAAACTTTATCTCAAACTGCACCAGGAACTGCCTTACGCCACGACGGTTGAGACCGAGGCCTGGCAGGAAAAAGACGATGGCTCGGTGCGCATTGAGCAAACCATCTATGTCGAGCGTGAGAGCCAACGCTCCATCGTGCTCGGTAAGGGCGGCAAAATGATCAAATCCATCGGGGCCGAAAGCCGCCACGATCTTGGTGACATCCTTGAAACCAAGGTGCATTTATTCCTGTTCGTCAAAGTCCGCGAGAAATGGGGCGACGATCCCGGCCGCTACAGCGCTTGGGGCTTGGATTTTAACGCCTGAGGCAGTTCACAGGCTTTTGAGTTTACACTCTCCAACATTTGCCCATTAGTTTGAACAACTTTGGCTATATTCTGGAGAGATTTTATGTCGACCGAACTGTTTTATCTATTTCTCACCTCAATTTTACTTACCCTCATGTGGATTCCACATATCATCGGGCAGGTTATTAATTACGGCCCATTGCACGCGGAAGAGTATGTCTCGCTACGAGGTGAGCCAACCCATGACTGGGTTAAACGCGCCAATCGTGCCCATATAAATTTGGTCGAGCAATTCGGCGCTTTCGCCGGGCTTGTTATTGTCGCTCAACTTGTCGGCGTCTCGACAGAGCTTACGGCCAGCGCAGCGGTAGCGTTTTTCTGGCTCCGCGTCGTCCATGCCGTTGTGATGATAGCCGGCTTTAAGCATTTCATGGCGCGGACTTTGATTTTCACCGCTGCCTGGATTGCGCTACTGGTGATCGCCTGGGAAATTGCGGCGGCTAAAGTATTCTAAGCCATCCGTTCCGCGAGTTCAGCTGAACGATCACCGGCAGTCATGAAGCCTACTTCTTCCCGGCACATGACTTCGGTTTCTGCGCGGATTTGATCAGCTGATTTCTCCATTTTATTTTTCTAATCGAATTTATTAGGCTGCTGAGTATGACAAATTATAGGCAATTCGAAATCGATGACCATCAAATCAAAACGGGCGTAGTAAAGGCGTCAATGCCCCGCAACTGTAGAGCTAACTGGAAATTAATGTTTTGAGTTTGCCAGAATTTTATATTAGTTGTTGCTGCTATATTCTCTCATCAACTGCCTAGAGCCATCGATGTTTCTAAATCGCGTAGCAATTTGTTTATTCCTCGCAATATTTACCTTCGGGATACTTAGTTCTTCCGGTACTTTCGTGACACCAGCGCAGGGCGCTAACACGTGTCCAGCAATGCCGCCGGTTCCCTGGTGGAAAAAAACGCATGCCAGTGTTCAAAAATACGTCCAGCGTAAATATAAAGGTGATTGGCCAGCCTATACCAGGAAATGGGTCAAGGCGCGCAGCAAACTCGCCGATATTTACAATCGGAAAAAATCGATCCGGATTAAATCCCAGCAACTCGTGTTAGGAGGCGATGACCTCAGAGAGTATATCGAAAACATTGACCGGCGTATTCGCGTCATCGAATGTTTAGCCAAATTAAGTATACCGCGCGCCATTGACGAAGAATTGGTAGTTGTTGAGGCAAGCTATACTTGTAAGCCTGTACCGGAAGTAGCCTGGTGGGGTGATTTAAGTCACCGGCATATTAGTTCTCTGGTTAAACGGAACTATAAAGGCAATTGGAAGAAATACATTGCCTATTGGGAAGAAGAAATGAGCGCCTTAATGGCGAGCTTCGGACTAGGACAAGAAGCCGTCGTTAACAAACTTGGCTTGGCGCTAAGCAATGAAGAGCTCGGGCTTTATGTTGGCAAGGTGGCCGGCATGTTGGCGGTTGTTCACTGCCTCGCCGACGATGCGAGAAAAAAATAGGCCACAGAGGCATACTTCTCTAAATTCCCGGTATAAACTCACCTCATGAATTGGTCTGATATCGGCATTGTGTTATCTGCCCGCAAACACGGCGAGGGCTCAGCGATTGTTTCGCTGATGACGCCAGGGCATGGCCGTCATGCCGGACTGGTTCGCGGCGGCAGCGGTAAACGCGCCCGTGGTATCTATGAAGCCGGTAATCTGGTCAGTGTTGAATGGCGGGCTCGTCTCGAAGATCATCTTGGCTCTTTCACTTGTGAATTGTTGCAGCCCCAGGCGGCGCTTTATCTCGATGATTCTCTGCGGCTGGCCGGCTTAAGTTCGGCCTGCGCCGTGCTTGAAATGGCGCTGCCGGAACGTGAGCCACATCCCGAAGTCTACGAATCACTTTTTAGTTTTATCGCAAATCTCAGCGAGGACACTTGGCTGGAGGAGTATGTCAAATGGGAGCTCGAACTGCTGGCCGAGCTTGGTTTTGGTCTTGATCTCACTGCCTGCGCTTCAACCGGACAAAGTGAAGAGCTGATTTATGTTTCGCCGAAGTCCGGCCAAGCGGTTTCGACCAATGCCGGAGAGCCCTATAAAGACAAGCTGTTAGCGCTGCCGGAGTTTCTGATGCATGGACTGGAGGGCGCGCCGGAGATCGATTTTAGCGCGCTCTATTTGGGTCTCAATCTCACCGGATATTTTATGGGCCGCCATGTTTTTATACATCACAAAAATGG
>JABIIH010000108.1 GCA_018649245.1 Rhodospirillaceae bacterium
CCGTCGCCCTTGCCGTTCTTCCCAGAAAGCCAGACGCCCCAGGAAATGACTCGCGCTGATATGGATCAGGTGAAAGCTGATTTCGTCGCCACGGCCACGCGCGCTATTGAAACCGGTGCTGACATAATCGAGCTCCACATGGCCCATGGTTATTTATTATCGAGCTTTATCACCCCGGTGAGCAATCAACGCAGCGATGAATACGGTGGTTCCTTGGAAAATCGTTTGCGCTTTCCCCTTGAAGTATTTGATGCAGTGCGCACAGTTTGGCCGGCAGAAAAACCGATGTCGGTTCGATTGTCAGCTAGTGATTGGGTCGGTAAAGCTGGAGTTGAAGGCAATGAGGCTGTTGAGATTGCGCGAGTTTTCAAACACCATGGCTGCGATATTATCAACGTTTCGGCAGGCCAAACCACCCCGGATGCTGAGCCGGTCTACGGCCGTATGTTCCAAACCTGGTTCTCCGAGCAAATCCGCCTCGAAGCTAACCTGCCGACCATAGCGGTCGGCAATATCACCAATTGGGATCAGGTCAATACCATCCTCGCTGCCGGCCGGGCCGATATTGTCGCACTTGCCCGGCCACATCTGACCAATCCGCATTTTACTTTGCAGGCCGCCGCCTATTACGGTCACGAAGATCAAGCCTGGCCAAAGCAATACCAGTCAGGCCAGGAACAATCGCTTCGTCTTGCTGAGCGCGACCGCGCCGATGAAGTAGAGCTCAAAAAAGCCGCCCGCCCGGCCAGCCACCGGCGGGTTAATCGGTAAACACCCACAATCTTATTGACTTCGGAGGTAAAACCGACTTAATACGCTTGAGTTAGGTAATTTATTGGAACGGTTTTATGTTTGTTGAACAGAAAATCAGTGAAGCGCGTTTGAGCGGTGTTGAGAGTAGAATCTCGGCAGCGTCGTTGGCGCGTACCCAATTACCTCTGCAAAACCTTCTATTGGAACTGGCCCTACGACTTAGGCGCCCCTGATCGCGCACGCTAAATATGCGGCATGTGTTCAGGGGAAAAAATCGCCTTAGAACCGTAAACGCACTTTAGAAAGGTCCAGTCAAATGACTACCAAGAAATCAAACAATGACATTATAATTTTCGATACCACCTTGCGTGATGGCGAGCAGTCGCCGGGCGCCTCCATGAACTTGTCGGAGAAAATACGCATCGCCGAAATTCTCGAGGACATGGGTGTCGACGTCATCGAAGCCGGCTTCCCCATTGCCTCGGATGGTGATTTTGAAGCCGTCAATGAAATCGCCAAAATTGTCAAAGGTTCGACAATTTGTGGTTTAGCCCGCTCCAGCAAGGGCGATATTGACCGCTGCGCCGAGGCTATTAAGCCCGCTGCCAGTGGCCGCATTCACACCTTTATTTCAACCTCGCCACTGCACATGAAATTTAAATTGCAGATGGAGCCGGAAGAAGTGCATCAGGCGGTGATTGACAGTGTCACCTTGGCGCGCAACTACACCGACGATGTTGAATGGTCTTGCGAAGATGGCTCGCGCACGGAACATGATTTCATGTGCCGGACCATCGAGTCAGCCATCGATGCCGGGGCAACAACGATCAATATTCCGGACACCGTTGGCTACGCCATGCCGACCGAATATGCGGCGATGATCGAAATGGTGAAGAACCGGGTGCCGAATATCGATAAGGCTATTATCTCCGTCCATTGTCACAATGATTTGGGTATGGCGGTGGCCAATTCCTTGGCGGCGGTGCAAGTCGGCGCTAGGCAAATTGAGTGTACCATCAATGGTTTGGGTGAGCGTGCCGGTAATGCGGCGATGGAAGAGATCGTTATGGGGCTCCGAACCCGGCCTGATCATCTGCCCTACAATACCAAAATTAAATCTGAACTGATCACCAAGGCGAGTAAGCTGGTGTCAACCGTTACCGGTTTCACAGTGCAACCCAACAAAGCAATTGTTGGCGCCAATGCTTTTGCTCATGAAGCAGGCATCCATCAGGATGGGGTGCTGAAGAACGCCCAAACCTACGAGATTATGACGCCGGAATCAGTTGGCCTGAAGGAAAGTAAATTGGTCATGGGTAAGCACTCAGGCCGCCATGCCTTCCGTGAAAAGCTGATCGAACTCGGATTTGATTTGGGTGATAACGCTGTTCAGGATGCCTTCAAGCGCTTCAAGGATTTGGCTGACGTTAAAAAAGATGTTTATGACGAAGATATTGTCGCCATTGTCGATGATGCGGTTATCCGCACCAATGACGTTATCAATCTGGAAAAATTGGAAGTGTTGTGTGGCACTGAGCACCAACCGCCCAAAGCTGCGATGACGCTCAATGTCGACGGCGAACAAAAATCAGCGGAAATGACCGGTGATGGTCCGGTTGATGCGATCTTTAAAGGCATCAAAGAACTGACCGGGCTCGAGCCGCATCTGCAATTGTATCAGGTTCACGCCGTGACTCAGGGTACGGATGCCCAGGCTGAAGTGACTGTGCGCCTCGAAGAAAATGGTAAAACCGTCAACGGCCAAGGCGCGGACACCGATACCATGGTGGCGTCTGCACGGGCCTATATCAATGCGCTGAATAAATTGTTGGTTAAACGGGAGAAGTCTGCGCCATCTGCTCTGTCTGCATGATATTTAGAGTAGATTTTTTCCTTATCCATACCAATTCATCGTTTTAGTTCCTGAAATGCCGGGGTAGTATGGCCGACTATCCCGGCTTTCTGCAGAATATTTGCCAGTTTTTATACGTATCTCTTTGATTAATCTTAGCGAATCGGTTAGAGAATGTTAAGGATTAGCCCTGATTATATGTTAATACCGGGACTTATCAGATTTTTTGGATATTGAGAGACTAAATGCTGTCGCGAATTTTTGGATTTTTATCGGCCGATATGGCCATCGACCTTGGTACGGCTAACACCCTGGTTTATGTCAAAGGCAAAAATATTGTATTGAATGAGCCCTCCGTGGTCGCCATTGCCGAAGTTAAAGGCAAGAAGCAGGTCTTGGCTGTAGGTGATGAAGCCAAGCAGATGCTCGGCCGGACGCCGGGTAACATTCAGGCTATTCGACCGTTGCGCGATGGCGTTATCGCCGATTTTGAAATCGCCGAAGACATGATCAAATACTTTATCCGTAAAGTGCATAATCGCCGCAGTTTCGCCTCGCCGTTGATTGTGATTTGTGTGCCGTCTGGCTCGACCGCGGTGGAGCGCCGGGCCATTCAGGAATCTGCCGAGGCTGCCGGCGCCCGCAAAGTGTTTCTGATCGAAGAACCGATGGCTGCTGCTATCGGCGCCGGTCTGCCGGTGACTGAGCCGACCGGTTCGATGGTTGTTGATATTGGTGGC
>JABIIH010000169.1 GCA_018649245.1 Rhodospirillaceae bacterium
CGATCATCTGAGATTTCGCCAAATCTCGCACTAATTTACGGCAAAAAGGACAAAAAATTAGTTAATATCGACTACTTTTGACCAAGTCGAGCGGCAAAAAAGCCATCCATGCGGAAATAGGGAAACGTCCGAAGATCGCCAGCATCGGTGATGAATTCGGCATTATCGCCGATTTCCTGAGCGTTAATCGGCTGGCGCTGCCAGTTTGGGTGGGCCGTCAAAAAGGCTTCAATGACGTCCGGGCCTTCTTCCGGCTGCAGCGAACAGGTGGCAAAAACGATTATGCCTTCCGGTTTGACCATTTCAGCCGCCGCGTTGAGCAGGCGGAGCTGAGCTTGATGGGCATGGCTCACATCTTTCTCGCGTTTGAGATTTTGCACATCGGGATGGCGGCGAATGGTGCCGGTCGCACTACAAGGCGCGTCCAGTAATACACCGTCCAGCAAAACATCAGGTCGCCACGCTGCCGCATCGGCACAAATCGTCTCTGCCGTCAAAGCCAGACGCGATAAGTTTTCTGCCAAAGTGACCAAGCGTTTTTCTGATCGGTCGAGTGCGATCACTTCGGCACCGGCGGCCAAAAGCTGAGCAGCCTTCCCGCCAGGGGCGGCACAAATATCGGCGATTTTTTTGCCGGTCAGATCTTTGCCAAACAATTGGGCCGGCAGGCTGGCCGCCGCATCTTGCACCCACCAGGCGCCATCTTCATAGCCCGCCAGTTCAGTGACATTTGTTGAGGCCGGCAGACGGATGCCCCCTGTTGGCAGAAACTGAGCTTCGAGCTTTTCGGCCCAACCCGCTGGGTCGGATTTAACCGATAGATCAAGCGCGGGCATTTCAAGATGAGCCGCCGCGATCCGGCGGGTGGTCTCTTCACCGTAAGCTTGGGCCCAACTGTCCCACAACCAGCTGGGCGTATTTAATTTCTCAATATCCTGACCAGCTAGAAGTTTTTCTCTTTCACGGGTCACGCGGCGTAAAATGGCATTAATGAGCTTCTTGTACGGCCCTTGCTTTTGCTGATCCGCCAAATCGACACTGGTGCTAACTGCGGCATGTTGGGGGGTATCTAAAAACAACAACTGACAGATGCCAATGCGCAAGATTATTTTGGCGAGCCTCGCTTTGGGCGGTAATTTTTTATCCAGGCATTTGTCAATGATGTCATCAATCTGGCCCAAATGTCGAAGCGTTGTGATGACGATGTTAAAGGCAAAGCCACGGTCTCTGGGCTCTAGCTTATTGACGCGCGGGTGCTGGTTGAAGGCGTCATCAAAGGGCTGGCTTGAGTGCAAGGTAACGGTCAAAACATCAAAGGCGAGGGAACGTGGCATGGCTTTATTTTATAGACTCAGCGCGCCAACGCCAATGATGATCAGCAAGATAAGCACGGCTTTTCTGAAAATTTCACCGGGCGCTTTGGTGAAACTGTGCGCGCCCAGCCACATACCGCCGGTAAAGGGGAAAAATAAAAGCGCCGCATGGATCAGCGTTGTTTGGGTTACAGCACCGTTATATATCAAGACAGCTAAAACCATTGGGATAAGCGACGCGACAGAAATAACATTGTTTGCGCGCTGAACCGGTGCTGGATCATTGCTGGCCATAAAATATAACACGGGGATCGGGCCACCAATGCCACCAAAGCCGGCCAACCAGCCGGCTGGTCAATTGCGCGAGCCGACCTTTAACGCCCGTGCGCTCACCCTTATAGCGCCATCCCGTCATCAGGATAAAAGCGATGATTAAAATAAACACGCCGATGACCCGGCGCACGTTGGTCGCATCAATATGATAGAGCGCCCAAATACCAAACGGGGCGGTGAGCGCTGAAGCCAGAACAATCGGGAAAATACCCTTCCAATCGGCCTGTTTCATAACCGGGATGGCAATTTGAACGGAGCCGACCATACCAACCAAACCCATAATGGCGACGGCCTGTACCGGATCAATAACGGTTACCAACACAGGGGCCCAAATAAGGTTGGAGCCAAAGCCGGTGAAGCCACGGATATAGCCACCGGCAAATCCCGCAAGTGCCGCCATAGCAAATCCAAATGTCATATAGGGTGTAAAATCAATCAAAATGGTTTCCAGCGGTGCAATAATTTCTATAGACGGGACCTAGCAGCGTTTAGTAAACATGCAAATGCCTAATAACAAGCGAATGACGTGACATGAGCAAAGATAAGAAAAAAGTCAAAGATACAAAACCCGCTGAGAAAAACCCTGTGGTGGCAACAAAAAAGCCGAAAACGGTTCTAAAGGAAATTGCCAAGGAAATAGGTGGACCGGAAGGGCCCGAGCCAACCCGATATGGCGATTGGGAAAAAAACGGACGCTGCTCTGATTTTTAAGAAGCGGTATCTAAATTGTCGGCAATTCGCCGTCGCAACATTTCGGTCATCCAAATTTCATCCCACTCTACATTAGCGAGATTAACGTCGCCGCCAAATTCCTCAACCATCCATGAGCAGGTTTTGTGCTTAAACTCCCGGCTGATACCCGGCAGGACAACAACGGGCAGCTCATAAATAATTTTTTCGGGCGGGAACATCTTGGCAATTCGAGCTATGGGTGCGCTCCGAATTTCCTCACCGGCAAACAGCTCATAAGCCTCAACGAAGACGGCGGAGACGCCGGCCTCCAGGCAAATTTCAAGATCCTCGATAACCTCATCGTCGCTCATAAAGCCTTCTTTTCGACCGACTTCACCAAGAACCTTGAGGTCAAAATCATCGATCGCTAAGCGTATGGTTTGGCGTTTTTCTTTAAGGCTCCAATTCAAAAGATTGTCTGAAATTTCTACCGCAGAGAAACCGAGTTCTGATACTTCCTTGAAAAAGGGTTCAAACTTTCCTTGTAGATAAGCATATTCGGTAAACAGCCCGCCTTGGGACGTGCTGATATCAGCGCTTTGGTAGTTGGCGAGTTTTTGCTTGAGAACATCCTTCGGCATCAAGCCCGCAATGGTGCCGGCTATCTTTGCCATATCGATATAGGCGCCAGCGGATTTTGCTACGCTAATTTGCTGGCTTAATGGTAGTCCCCAATCAATCATCATTGTTTTGCCGGTCTTACGGGGCTTGGTTTGGCGAATAGGTAATTGGACCTCTTGGAATGCGGTTTCGATTTGCATGGACAGCCTCACACATAAGTTGCTGTTAAAATATAAAGTAAAACTTATATAGTTGTACAGACAACTTTATAAATGGGATTGGGAGGAATTATTAAAAGCGGGTCCTTACAATCATAAAAAAACGGGGCCGATTGGGCCCCGTTTTAGAATTTGAAATAACAAACGCCTAATTATTCATCCGCTCATTGACCAGGCTTTCAACGACGCTTGGATCGGCGAGGGTTGAGATGTCGCCGAGATTGCTGGGATCGTTCTCAGCAATTTTGCGTAAAATGCGGCGCATGATTTTACCCGACCGCGTCTTGGGCAGTCCCGGCGCCCATTGCAGCAGATCGGGCTTGGCGATGGGGCCGATCTCTTTTCTAACCCAATCGCTGAGCTCTTTGCGGAGGTCTTCCGACGGCTCAATGCCTTCCATCAGGGTGACATAGGCATAGATGCCCTGGCCTTTGATGTCATGCGGATAGCCGACAACAGCGCTTTCCGAGACTTTCGGATGGGCAACAAGTGCGCTTTCAACTTCGGCAGTACCCATGCGGTGGCCAGAGACATTGATCACGTCATCGACTCGGCCGGTAATCCAGTAATAGCCATCCTCATCTCTGCGGCAGCCATCACCGGCAAAATACTTGCCGGGATAGGTCGCAAAATAGGTGTCGATGAAGCGCTGATGATCTTTGTAGACTGTCCGCATTTGACCGGGCCAGCTATCGAGCAGCACGAGGTTGCCCGACGCAGCGCCATCTAAAATTTTGCCCTCCGGATCAACAAGAGCTGGCCGAACACCAAAGAACGGCCGGGTTGCGGAGCCAGGTTTCAAAGCGGTGGCGCCGGGCAGCGGGGTGATCATAATGCCGCCGGTCTCGGTCTGCCACCAGGTATCGACAATCGGGCAACGCTCATCGCCAGCTACTTTGTAATACCACAGCCATGCTTCAGGGTTGATGGGTTCTCCGACCGAGCCCAAGAGACGTAACGATTTTCGGCTGGTTTTTTTGACCGGCTCCTCACCTTCGCGCATAAGCGCCCGAATGGCAGTGGGGGCAGTGTAGAGAATGTTGACTTTGTGCTTGTCGACAACCTGCCAGATACGCGACGCATCCGGCCAATTGGGCAGGCCTTCAAACATTGTGGTGATCGCCCCATTGGCGAGCGGTCCATAAAGTATATAACTATGACCGGTGACCCAGCCGACATCGGCAGCACACCAATAAATGTCGCCGTCTTTATAATCGAAAACATATTGATGGGTCATTGAGGCATAAACCATATAGCCGCCGGTGGTGTGCATGACGCCTTTTGGCTTGCCGGTTGAGCCCGACGTATAAAGGATAAACAGCGGGTCTTCGGCGCCCATTTCTTCGGGTTCGCAAACTGGATCAGCTGCCGCAATGGCTTCGTGATACCAAATGTCTCGCTCGTCATGCCAATCAATGTCGCCGCCGGTGCGCTTCACTACAAAAACGTTTTGGACTGTTGGGCAGCGTTCAACGGCAGCGTCGGTATTGGCCTTAAGTGGGATCGCTTTGCCGCCTCTGACACCCTCATCGGCGGTGATTACGCTATGAGAATCACAGTCTTGAATGCGGCCAGCCAGGGCGTCCGGTGAAAAGCCGCCAAAGACGACTGAATGAATCGCGCCAATCCTAGCACAGGCCAGCATGGCGACAGCAGCTTCGGGCACCATTGGCATATAGATCGTCACGACATCGCCTTTTTTGATGCCGGCAGTCTTCATCGCATTCGAAAGACGGCAAACTTCTTCGTGGAGTTCTTTATAGGTAAGAGTCTTGGAAACTTCGGGGTCATCGCCCTCCCAAATAATGGCTGTTTGATCGCCACGCGTTGCCAAATGCCGATCCAGGCAGTTGTAAGACGCGTTCAAGGTACCATCATAATACCACTTAATATTTACATCTCCAGAAAAGTCGGCATCTTTAACTTGGCTGTAGGGTTTGATCCAATCGATCCGTTTGCCCTGCTCGCCCCAAAAGGCTTCTGGGTCATCAACGGAGGCTTGGTACATTTCCAAATATTTATCATTGTCTGCCCAGGCGTCGGCTGCGACTTGATCGGGCACGGGGAATACTAGATTTTCTGACATGTTAGGCCTTAAACCTCCCTATCGAATTTCTGGCGAACTTCACGGTCCTTATGGTGCAATCTCCATGGTGGAGATGGCGATGATCATTTGATCTTACCTAAGGTTTTATCCTGTTCCATTGATAAAAGACAAGTGTAGAGAGCAAACCGAACTTAAAAAATATTAGATTAAGCTGATTTAATTTTCGGCGAAGATTTCGCCATTCTCGACACGAACGGGCAGGATATCAAGATGATCGTCTTTGCAGGGGCCAAAGGTGCAAAGACCAGATGATATTTCGAACAGCGCACCATGGGTTGAACACATGATATGTTTTTTATCATGGCTGAGGAATTTTCCCGGCTGCAAATCGAGCGGCGCTCCGATATGGGGACAGGAGTTTATATAAACAAAGGCCTGGCTGCCCTCTCTGACGGCGATGAGCATTTTTGTGACACCGGCAATTTCGGTGGTGAGACCAATGCTGTCGCCATCTTCAATGTCATTCAAGTCACAGATTTTAGTCATCGCTGATGTGATCCCTGTGTTCTTGGGGTTCCAGCCCAACCGGTATAAGGTTCCATTCCTGCCAGGCGCGTTTGGGGAAGGGCTCCCCCTTTTCTTGTTCGCCATTTTTCAAGGCTTGTTCACCATGCGGTAATCCGCGCTGCATTTCCGCCCACATGTCGCGGCCGAGATCGCGTACTTCGGCGACGTTCAGGCAGCGCAAAGAATATGAAATAAGCAAGGCACCGACGGCATCGGTGTGTTGGCGCATTTTATTAAAATCGCGCACCAATTTATTGAGGTCCATCTGATAGCGGCCAAGTTCATTGGTGGATGGCAGAGATTGGTCGCTATAGAGGCCTTTCGGCAAATAGCCTTCCTCTTCCATATTGATCCGGATGATTGTCGAAACCGCGAGAATGACGCCAAGATCCTGGTCGGTCATTTGTTTGAGGCCGTTGATATAATCCTGCACGGCCTTGCGGCTGGAATTGGTCGCTCGATCTTTAAAATGACTGGCGAGACCTGATTTTAGTGCTTCGAACATGGTTTTTCTTAGTCGTCGGCAGGAATGACTTTGCGGATCTGCTCGATCTCGACGGATTCAAACAGGCCTACTTTGCGGTAAGGGTCGCCTAAAGCAAATTCCTCGGCGGCGGCCCTGTCTTCGAAATCAATGATAAAGACTGATCCCGTGACGGTCTCGCCCTCATCGGTATAGGTTGGGCCGGCAAATAAGACACTGTCGCCAAATTTAGCAACATACCCCAAATGAACCGCGCGGGTCGAAGCCCGCATATTCATTTGGCTGGGTTTGTCTTTGCAGCGGATGTGGAAAAGCATAACAGGTGCTCTCTATATAAGTGGTTTAAGCCGTCTCGGCTTTTAGGGGACGCGCCAGCAATGCATTGATCGTCGCGTCGATATCTGCGCCGTGATTTAACACGCCATCAACCGCAGAGCAAATCGGCAGATCAACATTAACCCGGCGCGCAAGGTCCGTGACTGACGATGCCGTAAAGACACCCTCGGCGACAGAGTTGCGCTCGCCCATAATGTCTTCGAGGGTTTTTCCTTGGCCAAGTGCCACGCCAAGTGAAAAATTCCGCGATTGCATGGCATTACAGGTTAGCGTCAGATCGCCGAGCCCTGAAAGACCGGCGAGTGTCTCTGCTTTGGCGCCTTTGGCAATTCCGAGACGACTGATCTCAGCCAGCCCGCGTGTCACCAAAGCGGCTCGGGTGTTGTCGCCAAGCTTGCGGCCTTCGACGATGCCGCAGGCGATGGCCAACACGTTTTTCACCGCGCCGCCAATTTGCGCACCGATCACATCGCGGGAGCGATAGATTCTGAAAAAACGGGCGCTCAAGGTTTCCATCAAAAGCTTGGCCATGGTTTCATCATCGCAGGCCAAGGTTACCGCTGTCGGCAGATCACCCGCGACTTCGGCGGCGAAGGTGGGGCCTGATAAAATAGCAACCGGCTTGCCGGGTAACATCTCACCAACCACTTCGCTCATCAGAGCGCAGCTATCTTGCTCGATACCTTTCGAGCAAATAATTGCCGGCACGCCATCCGGCCAAGTTTCAGCCGCCGCATCGCAGACCGCCCGCATGTGCTGCGCGGGCGCAACAAGCAGGACCGCGTTTACATCCGTTGCCTCGCTGAGCTTTGTTGTCGCTTTAATCGCGGGATCAAGTTCATAGGAGGGCAGGAAGAGAGTGTTTTCGTGGGTCTTATTGATGGCGTCCGCGACTTCCGGCTCATGGGCTTGCATGACAACTTCATTGCCCGCCCTGACCGCAACCATTGCCAGGGCCGTTCCCCAGGCGCCAGCGCCAATGATACCTATCTTACTCATGAATTATTTATGACGCTCTCTCTTGGGGTTGGCAAGACACACTTATAGGCGTTTAGCGCACGGCTTTACCCACGCTTATACTCAGGCCTTCACTCCGGCGCCAATTGCCGCCGGTGCATCGGGGTCCAAGGGCCATCTTGGGCGCGGCTTGAAGTCCAGCGGATCAATATGCCCGGCTTTTAATTGTTCGAGACCGGCCCAGGCAATCATCGCGGCATTATCGGTGCAAAGGGCTGGCGGCGGCACGACGAGGGTGATGTTCTCGGATGCTTCCAGATCGGCGAGGCGTGCCCCCAAAGTTTGATTGGCCGCGACGCCGCCGGCGACAACCAGGGTATCGCCGCCGGGATGAATTGCTCTGAATTGCTGGAGCGCATTTTGGCAGCGGTCAATGAGGACATCACCAGCGGCAGCTTGAAATGAGGCGCAAAGATCGGCGACGTCCTGATCTGTCATGGCCTCATCGCCGAGCTGTACAATCTGGCGGCGGATCGCGGTCTTAAGGCCGGAGAAGGAAAAATGACATTCTTGGCGGCCCACCATGGGGCGTGGCAGATCAAACCGGGTGCCATCGCCTTGCTTTGCCGCCGCTTCAACAATCGGCCCGCCGGGATAGCCGAGCCCCATCATCTTGGCGCATTTATCAAAGGCTTCGCCCAGCGCATCATCAACCGTCGTACCCAGTCGCTTATAGCGCCCGACGCCTTCGACAATGAGTAATTGGCAGTGACCGCCCGAGACCAGCAGCAATAAATATGGAAAAGCGACATTCGAGGTGAGCCGGGCGGTGAGCGCGTGGCCCTCCAAATGGTTGACCGCTATGAAAGGCTTCTTTTGCACAGAAGCAATGGCTTTGGCGGACATAACGCCGACAATGACACCGCCAATGAGGCCCGGCCCGCCGGTGGCCGCAATGCCGTCCAGATCTGCAAAGCTGACATTGGCGGTTTTCATCGCTTGTTCAATAAGTGTGTCGATATGCTCAAGATGGGAGCGTGCCGCAATTTCCGGCACAATTCCGCCGTAAGGCCGGTGCTCTTCTTCCTGCGACAGAACAACATTGCTCACTATGCGCTGATCCGGCCTGGCGTCATCGGTTACAATCGCCGCCGCCGTCTCATCGCAGCTCGATTCAATGCCTAAAATCAGCATAATGAGGTGCCCTTATGGGCAAAGTTAACTTTCACGTTTCTTACTCAAAAATAAGGTTATTTCTGGTTTCATCGGCGGACTTTACTCTTTATGTTTTGACATGACCACAACACAAATTTTGCGGCTTAGATGTCTGGTCAAAAAATTGACTTATTTGGAAATTAGAAAAAGAAAATAATGGCAGTCATCGACAAACTACGCATTGGCACTCGAGGAAGCCCTTTGGCGCTTACCCAGACGGGCCAGGTTATTGAAAAATTAAAAGCGCATCACTCTGTGTTGAAGGAGAAGGGTGCGGTTGAGCTGGTTGTTATCCGGACCACGGGAGATCGTGAGCAAAGCCGCCTGTTATCTGAAATCGGCGGCAAGGGTCTGTTCACCAAAGAGCTGGACGAAGCGATGCTCAGAGGTGAAATCGATATCGCCATCCATTCGATGAAAGATATGCCGACCTTTATGCCGGACGGCATCGTGCTGCATGCGATTACCGAGCGGGTTGATCCGAGAGACGCATTTATATCGCCAAAAGCCAAAAACATTGAAGACTTGCCCGAAGGCGCAACGGTGGGCACAGCATCACTTCGGCGCAAATCTCAATTGCTCAATTTACGCCCCGATCTCAAAGTTGTCCCCTTTCGAGGCAATGTCGATACCCGCTTGGATAAGCTCGCCGCCGGTGAAGTGGATGCGACGCTCTTGGCTTATGCGGGTTTGATGCGATTAGGAAAAGAGGACGCCGTAACCAGCTTGATTGAGCCCGAACAATTACTACCTGCAGTGGGCCAAGGTGTGCTGGCGGCGACATGCCGGGAAGAAGATCTGCGCGCCAATGCCTATATTGCGGCGCTCGGACACCCGCCAACCACAGCCGCCGTCTTGGCGGAACGCGCGATGTTGGCAGTTCTGGATGGCTCCTGTCAGACCCCGATCGCCGGTTGGGCACAATTGGACGGCACCGGTAAATTAACGTTGCAAGGTATCATTGCTCGGCCAGACGGGGCTGAAAAAGCCCATGTTACGATGAGTGGATTAGCCAGCGAAGCAGAGCTATTAGGCACCCAGGTGGCAGAAAGATTGGTGTTGGAAGCTGGTCCATCGATCTTAGACGCGATTAAATCTAGCGGACCTGATATAATCCTTCCGCACCCTGAAATGGAACAAGCCCCTCCTGATGCAGGTGATGAGTAAAAGAGGATAGCGAGATATCATGCGTGTATTGGTAACCCGACCCGGAGAAGACGGCACGGCTTTAGCTGAGATCCTTGGCGCCCGCGGTATTGAGACCGTTATCGAGCCGCTTTTGACCATCAAGCAAATTGAAGGCCCGGCGCTGGATCTCGACACTGTTCAGGCCATTTTATTGACCAGTGCTAACGGCGTGAGAGCGTTCGCCAGACGTACCGACCAGCGCGACATTCCAATTTTTGCCGTCGGTGATGCCACCGCGACGACGGCAAGAAGCTCGGGTTTTGGCCAAGTGCATTCCGCCGCTGGTAATGTCGAAACCCTGGCCGAGTTGGTTAAGGAAATGCTCAAGCCCGAAGAGGGCTCACTGCTTCATATTGCGGGCTCCTCGGTCGCAGGAGATCTGATCGGTTTGATCGAAGCTGCCGGCTTTAAATGCGCCCGCGAAATTTTATATGAAGCGGTTCAGGAGCGCAGCCTGACATCATCGACTATCGCGCTCCTCAAAGATAACCATATTGATGCCATCACGCTCTATTCGCCGCGCTCTGCGGAGATACTTGTTGAGCTTATTCGTAAAGCCCGTGTCGTAAGATCGTGTCAGCAAATCGTCGCCATTTGTTTGAGCCAGGCGGTTGCCGATAAAATTGGTGAGTTGCATTGGCAGGAAATTCGAATTGCCGCCGATCCCAATCAGGATGCGTTATTGGAATTGATCACTGATTCATCTAGTAATGACATTGAAGAAATATCCTCAGCCGAGAAATCAAATATTATGACCGAGCAAGAAGAGACAAGCGACAACACGCCTGCTGCAAACGCCGCATCTAGCAGCAATATGGCCCATCGGGTTGCGCCAATTCAACGCCGCCAAGGTGGCTCGGCAAGAACAGTTTTTACAACGCTTTTGATTGTCGCTATTTTGATTGGTGCCGGCTTGGCAAGCAAGCCGCTATGGCTGCCAAAATTACAAGCCTTTGTACCGGCTCTGTTCGAGGCGTCTGAAACAGATGTCAAAATTACCAAGCTGTCAGGTCGCCTGAAGGCTTTGGAGTCAAACCAGCAGGTGCCGGATTTGGCCGCCTTGCAGCAGGAAAGAAAGCGATTGCAGGCTAAATTGGATGTTACGCTGGATCGCTTGGATACGCTGGAAAGCTCTATCGGCTCAGTGAAAAAGATGATTGATGCGGTGAACACGGATTCAGGCAATGGTGCCCTGCAGACTTTACAGCAGCTTTCCTCTCGCTTGCAAAAGCTGGAAATGGAAAACTCAAATTATCGCACAATTTACCAGACCAAGGACGGCAGAACTTTAAACAAGCTGGCCGAGGAAGTGTCGGCCCTGGAAAAGAAACTGCCACGAAATGTCAGTGACGCAGAAAGCAGCGCAGCCAGGGCTTTGGTCTTGTCGATTGGCCAATTGCGTGAAGCGGTCCGTGCCAGTCGCTCTTTTAAAGCAGAGCTAGCAGCCTTAAACGCGTTGGTCGGAAAAAACGAGGCCATCAAATCAGCCCTTACGGGAGCGTTGGACCAGTTGGCGACGATCGCTGAGACCGGCGCACCCAATTTGGAAATATTGCGCGCTCAGTTTGCCGAAAAGGCTGGCAAGATTGTTCAGGCTGGTTTGATGCCGACAGAAGGTGGCTGGGTTCAACGAACCTTGGCGCGTTTGACAGAATCGGTTAAGTGGCGACGCACTGACAATCTCGCCGGCAATGGTGTCGAAGCGATTGTGGCCCGGACCGAACGGGCCTTGAATTCACGCGACGTTGAAAAGGCGATTAAGGAATTGTCTCTCCTCGATGTAAAACCAGCGGCGATAACCAAGGAATGGTTGGTCGGTGCTCGGGCTTATATGGTTGCTGAAAAAGCTCTCGCAGAATTGCAGACCCGGGCCGTTGCTCAAATGGCAGCGGGGCAGTAATTCCTGATGATAAGGGCTGTATGGTTTCTCATTCTTGTTGCTCTGATTAGTTTGGCCGCCGCTGTGGTGGCCGATAATCCAGGCGCGGTTTCGTTGGAATGGCTGGGCTACAAAGTCGACACCTCAATCGGTGTATTGTTGGCGGTCGTATTTTTAATCTCGGTCTGCCTAGCGATCGTCTTTCGGGTTTGGTTTTATATCAGAAATGCGCCAAAGCGCGTCGGCAAAGCGCGCCGGGATTGGCGGCGTGAACGGGGTTATAAGGCTTTGACCCAAGGTATGGTGGCGATTGCTGCCGGTGATGCCCAAGAAGCGCGTCGCCAGGCCCGCAAGGCCGAAAATTTATTAGCCGAGCCACCGCTGACCATGTTGTTATCGGCGCAAGCTGCGCAAATGTCGGGCGATGATAAAGCGGCCAGCAAGTTTTTTGAGAAAATGTCGGAACGTAAGGACACTAAATATCTTGGCATCCATGGCATGCTCAATCAGGCAATTCAGGAAGGTGATAAAGATGTCGCGCTTGATCTCGCCGAACAAGCCAATGACCTCAATCCCAAAACTGATAATGTCTCTAAAGCGTTGTTCGAGTTGCAAGTTCAAAGCGGCAATTGGGAAGAAGCCGAAGAGACGGTACGCAAAGCGGTCAAAGATAAACATCTCGATACCGATATTGGCCGCCGTCGGCGGGCTGTCATTTTGTATCAACGAAGTGCTGAGGCCGAGTCAAACGGTAAGCTGAGTGACGCGCTGAATTTTGCCAAACGAGCAAACAATCTGGTGCCGGGATTTGTGCCAGCTGCCGTGCGCACATCCAGATTGTTGCAAGGCGCCGGCAAACGCCGCAAGGCAGCCTCGGTGATTGAAGAAATTTGGGTGACAAACCCGCATCCTCAATTGGTCGACGTGATGGAGGAGCTTTCATCCGGCGTTGGTGCCCAGGAAAAAATGCGCAGTGTCGAAAAACTTGCGAGCTACAATAAAGATCACGAAGAAAGCCATCTCGCCATTGCCAAATCGGCTCTGGTTGCGGAAATGTGGACTGAAGCGCGCCAGCACCTTGAAGCGATTGCGCAGACGGGTTCTGGCGATGTGCCCGCCGCGCGCATTTGCCGCTATATGGCAGAGTTGGAGGAAGGCGAAAACCATGATGTTGAGGCGTCTCGGGAATGGCTTAAAAAGGCCGCCGTGGCTGAGCCCGATTCAGCCTGGAACTGCAGCCATTGCAGCCAAGTAATGGCGGAGTGGGAGCCGCTTTGCAATCATTGCGAAAGTTTCGACACGCTAGAATGGCGCACCCCACCTCGGGTGACGCGTCTGGCATCGGTTGATCTGGAAACCAGCAACCAGGGTAGCGCTTCAGAAGAAGGCGCTGGTGAAACAATCGATATCGAAGCCAATTCTGAAACTAATTCTGAAACTGGCCCACAGCCCATTGAGCGGCCCGATGGCGGGTCCTGACCGTCTCACCGAAGCCATTGAGCTTCATCAGCAAGGAGCGCTTGGCGAGGCGGCTCAACTTTATCAGGAAGTTCTTGATGCCGATCCGGAAAATGCCGATGCCTGGCACCTCTTAGGTGTTGCGGCGCATCAGCAAGGTAAGAACGATCTCGCTTTGTCGCTGATCACCAACGCCATTGGTCTCAATGGCGAGGTGGCCGATTTTCACAACAATCTTGGCCAAGTTAATCGGGCCCTTGGCGAGGATGAGACCGCGGATAAAAATTATCGCCGGGCGCTAGAGATCAACCCTGCCCATGTCAAAGCACTTAACAATCTCGCTGGTTTGCTGCGGACTACCGGCCAGTTTTCGGCGGCCGTTGATTATGCCAGACGCGCTGTTCAAGCCGGGCCGGAAGATCCCGAGACACACAACAATCTCGGCAATGCTTTGAAGGATGTGACCTGGCTCGAAGATGCCGTTCAGAGCTATCGCCGGGCGATCGCATTGCGCCCGGATTATGCTCTGGCCCATTGGAATTTATCTTTGGCTCTGTTGTCGCTTGGGCAGTATGAAGAAGGCTTTCAGGAGATGCGCTGGCGCTGGCGGTGGGCCGGTTTTCCAGCCCGGGCGCGGGAGTTTGCGCAGCCCCATATGGAAGACGAGGCAGAGCTTACCGGTAAAACCGTGTTGCTTCATGCCGAGCAAGGCTTGGGCGATACGATCCATTTCATCCGCTATGCTGCGCTGCTGCGTCAAAATAATATGCGCGTTGTTTTTGAATGCCCCGGCGCTCTTATGGCGCTGCTCGAAGGAACAGATTTAGTCGATGAACTGGTGTGCGCGGGCGACGCCTTGCCCGAATTTGACGCCCATGCCGCGCTCCTCGATCTGCCCGCATTGCTGCAAAATCAAACCAGCCCGCTGCCGGCGGAAATGCCCTATTTGGCTGTGCCAACACCTACCGCCGACAAGTGGCGAGATATCGTCAACGAACAGCCAGGTTATAAAGTTGGTCTCAATTGGAGCGGTAACCCTAAAAGTCCGGTTGAAAAATTCCGCGCCCTGCCACCAGACGAATTAAACACGCTCGCCGAATTACAGGGTGTGACCTGGTTCAGTCTGCAAAAAGCGGAAAATCAAGCCGACGTGCCGGCTCTCCCCACAGGCTTCCCAATAATTGACACCGGCCCTGAGGCATTGGTCGAGACCGCCGGCCTCATTCAAACACTTGATTTGGTGATCACCTCTGACACCGCCATCGCCCATCTGGCCGGTGCGCTCGGCAAACCCGTCTGGGTTTTGCTCCACCATGCACCTGACTGGCGTTGGCAATCAGAGGGCCGGGATAGTTCGTGGTATCCAACCGCCCGCCTGTTCCGCCAAAGCCAACCAGGCCAGTGGGTGGAGGTTTTTTCCGACGTTTCGGCAGCGCTTAAAAAAACCCTCTAGCCAAAGCCGGTTTTGACGTATATTTAATGCCCGTCTTCTATGGGCCGCTTTAGCTCAGTTGGTAGAGCATCGCATTCGTAATGCGGGGGTCGGGTGTTCAAATCACCCAAGCGGCACCATTTTTATCTATTTTTCAATGCGTTGTTTTGAGAAACAATAAATGCTATTGGTGTAGCCATGTTCAATAATTTCTCAAAAAAAATTATCTTTGCGTCAGCGTTCATATTTTTGTTATCAGCCTGTACCAACGTAGCGCCTTACATTTTTGTAGGCGGCGAGTTTAATCGTGAATCTTCTGATTTCGCCAAGGAGCTAAAAGATAGGTCGAGTGTTGAAATTTGCTATAACAAGCGTTCGACGACACCCAAAATTTTAACACAAATGGCAACCGACGAATGTCGCCGGTTTGGCAAAGTGGCACATTTCATGAAAAATGAAAATCTTGCTTGTACCATAAGTGCCCCGGCCAAGGCCGTATATTGGTGTTTGTGTCCGGGAGAGACTGCTCAAAGTCGACAGGAACAGGAAAAGAACCCTTTTGCAAAAAAAGAAGAACAAGGATGCTCATCCCTTCGCTAAAAGGATTAGATAATACTCGTTTACCCATCGTTCTCTTGTTGGCCTGAAATCACCATAAACAACCAAGAAAGTTATCTACTTCCTTACGATTTACATAAATTTCGCCTTTTAAAGCATAGTTACAAAATTTTAAGATTGCGGAGCTAATTGTGAAATAGGAGTACCGCAACACCTATGGTTTAGGAATTCTTTAATGGCCGCAAATTTTTTTTCAATGCACCCAAAATTGCCCCACCACGCGGGGCAAGATATTTGGCCATTGCGATATTCATCGACGGCGTTCTTAATTGGCGTGATAGTAATAAGTATTATTTTACTACTGCTCGACACGATCCCGC
>JABIIH010000104.1 GCA_018649245.1 Rhodospirillaceae bacterium
TCCGTTTAGAGGGCGAATGGAAAGAAGATTTCCCAAACGCCAAAGTGCTGACCGCTCATTTAAAAGAAGGGGAAGCTTTTCGGTTGAGATCAGGCGGCGGCGGTGGTTTTGGACCGGCCATCGAGCGCCCAGCAGAGAAAGTCGCTGCCGATGTTCAGCAGGGATACGTCACTCGAAAAATGGCTGAACAAGCTTACGGCGTTATTGTTGACTCAGAAACTTTGGAACTTGATATAGCAGCAACCGAAAAGCTGCGAGCCACCTTAGGTTAAGGTGTCTCGTCGAGTTTAATCGTGAAAGAAGCGCCGTTGCCGCCGCAACAGGGGCAGCCCATATTCGCAAGAATTTTTTGGCGGTCTTCTTCACTTAAATCCGCAGTAGTTGCAATTTTTTGAACTTGTTGTGTAAAATTTTCGTGTACGGACCCACCAAATACGACGCGTTCTTCCAGCGCTTTGTCGGCTAGGCTAATCCGTTGTAATTTATCGACCATTTGGCACCGTAAAATATCAAATTATGAGATTTGAATTGTAGCTTAATATCTGGCTTTGTCATATTAATTTATCTTGCGGCAATACCAGCACCCACACAATGCGGTTATAAAAAAGTCACTGGTTTTCCAAATAGTAATTTATGTCCGCTCCCAACACATATTGGTCAAAAGCGGACATTGGCCTATCCTAGATTTTTTATCGCATATGCACTTTCTTACCGCGAATTAACAATTTTATAATTGCGCGCGAATGGTCGGCGTAGGTTGAATGGTGTGCCCGCTAGCCGGTTGCTATGGAAGCCGACACGAACTCTGACCTCATCGAAGCCATTAAATAACTTAGAGCACCGGTGTTTAAGAATAGGGACTAAGAAGTTATTTATATATGCACCACTGAATTGCCGCTTAAAAGTAGTTTTAGACGAGACATACCATCTCGCCATCGAAGAATTTGGCGAAGCAACGGTGATCGATCTCGTTACCGTACTTGGCTATTATAATCTCGTTGTGATGACTTTAAAAACTTTTGAAATATTGCCCGCTTATGGCAGCACGCCGCTGACGGATTAGTTTTTATCTTTTAGCATTTGGCGCGCGATAATCAGCTGCTGAATTTGCGTCGTGCCTTCATAGATACGATAAACGCGAACATCACGGTAAAAGCGCTCAATCGGATAATCAGCAACGTAACCAGCCCCGCCAAATATCTGAACTGCTCGGTCGGCAACTCGGCCTACCATTTCGCTTGCGAACATTTTACAGCAGGCCGCTTCCATAATAATATCTTCGCCGGCATCTTTTTTACGCGCTGCATCTAGTACCATGGTTTTCGCAGCATATGCTTCGGTCTGACTATCAGCTAACATGGCTTGGATCAGTTGAAACTCGGCAATCGGTTTGCCAAATTGTTGGCGCTCAAGACTATAAGCCACGCATTCTTCAATGAGGCGCTCAGCAACTCCGACGCAGCCAGCTGCAACGCTCATGCGCCCACGGTCGAGAACTTTCATGGCGGTTTTAAAGCCAAGCCCTTCCTGCCCGCCAATGAGGTTTTCCGCTGGCACGCGGTAATCTTCAAACACCACATCGCAGATATGTGTGCCTTCCAGCCCCATCTTCTTTTCCGGCTTGCCAAAACTTAAACCCGGCACGCCTTTTTCGACAATAAAAGCAGATATGTCGTCACCGGTCCGCGCCATGACGGTTATAATATCAGCATTTTGGGCATTCGTGATAAAACGCTTTCGACCATTTAAGACGTAACTACCGTCCTCCCTCTCAGCAATTGTTTTAACCGATGCCGCGTCCGAGCCGGCCTCAGTTTCTGTCAGAGCGAAGGAGGAGATATATTCACCGCTTGCGAGTTTGGGGAGATAGTGTTGCTTTTGCGCATCTGTGCCATCCAAGACAATCCCTTGGCTGCCGATCCCAACATTACCGCCCCATAAAATTCTAAATGCAGGCGAAGTTTGGGAAAAGGTCATAATGAGCCGGACCTCTTCTTCATTGGTCAGCCCCATACCGCCAAACTTTTCGGGTATCGAAATACCAAAAAGCCCGAGCTCTTTCATTTCCAGGACAAGTTCTGGGGGTATTTGATTTTTCTCGGAAACCTCTTTCTCATGGGGGACTAGGCGTTCTTTGACATAACGGTCAACGGTCTCTAGCAACTGGTTAAAAGTTTCTGGATCAAGCGCCATCGATATAACCCTTTTTCAATTCATATTTTTGAACCTTGCCGGAGCTTGTACGTGGCATGTTATCCATGAAATGAATGTATTTTGGTTTTTTATAACCCGCTAAATCAGCGCGGCAAAACTCTATCAGATCCTCGGCGCTCACACTCATCCCTTCTTTAAGTTGGATGCAAGCTGTAACGGCTTCACCATACGCCTCATCCGGCACACCAAAAACCGCTGCATCACTGACCGCAGGGTGCTCTATCAAGGCAAGCTCCACCTCGCGGGAATAAATATTCAATCCGCCCGACACGATCATATCTTTCGCCCGGTCTGAGAAAAACAGATAACCATCTTCATCTTCATAGGCTACATCACCGGTCCGCAGCCATCCATCGACAAAGGCATCTTTGGTGGCCTGGGCGTCATTGTAATAAGCTCGCATTGTGATGAAGCGACCAGGCTCACCGCATCGAACCAGAATTTCGCCCGGCGTTCCGAGTTCCACATCTTTTAAATTTTGATCAACCAAGCGCACTTCAACACCCGGCAACACTTGGCCCATCCCGCCCGGTTTCAAAGCATGATCGCTGGGCCGCATGCCGGTCACAACGCCGGCTTCCGTCTGCGCCAAATATGTATAGAGCCCTGTATTGGGAAGCGCTTTGAAGAGCCGTTGTTTTAACGGCTCTGGAAAAACTTCCCCGGTTGTCACAATTAAACGCAAACTTTGAAGGCTCTCGGGCTGCGCTTCAATCTCATCCATCATCATACGGATAATTGTCGGCACGCCGCTCAGCACCGTTACTTTTTCCCGGGCGATAATTTCAATCGCCTCGGCTGGGTCAAACCGGGGCTGCAGGACAAGACGGCAGCCGAGCTGAAAGCTATTTACCAAACGCGAAAACCCGGTGCGGTGCGCCATTGGCGTCGAAGCAAATATTACATCATCGGCGGTAAGCTCCCATTCCTGGGTGCAAATCAAGCCGCCGATTGCGAGGAGATTTGCGTGTGTGCCGATGGCACCTTTGGGCAAGCCCGTGGTGCCAGAGGTATAACCAAGAACGCAATCATCGGGCATAACCGGCAAAGCTGGCGGCGGCCTATCTAGGCCACCCGCAGCAAAATCAGCCAAACTCACCTCTTCTTCCGCTGCATCATCAACACAAATCATCAAAAGATCTGGGGCTTCGGTCAAAGCTGATTTGATGCTACTCCGCTGGCTTGCTGGGAATACAATTGCGCTCGGCTCACAATGGTTCAAAATAAAACGAACCTCTTTTTCGGTTAAGCGCGGCGATAGTGGGACCGTTAAAGCGCCGGTTTTCACAATCCCCGATAAGGTTTCGATCAGTTCAATCCCGTTCGGCATCAAAACAGCCACCCGGTCACCAAGGCCAATGCCTCTTTCCCATAACGCATTGGCAATTTTGTTAGAGGTCTTGTCTAATTCGGCAAAGGTGATCCGTCGATCACCGCAGATGACCGCAATTTTATCAGGGATGCGCCGGGCATTGCCGGACAAAATAGCGCCAAGTTTCATAAGCTTCGCTTTGCCTAACTTCTTTTGACGGGGCCAAGTCCCGGACGGAAGGATTTTTTATCGATAAACTCCTCAATGCCGCGATCTCTCGTACCTTCCTTGTCACTAAATACGAGTGCTTTATTCTTGGTCATCAAATATTCATAGGCTGTCCAAGTATCATCAATTTTAAGCGAGGCATGAACAGCTTGTTTGATCGCGGTAAGAACATCAGGTCCCTTAGTCATGATCTCCGTAGCAAGTTTAAGTGTTTCTTCGCGCAATTGTTCCAATGGCACGGCAAAATTTGCCAATTTCATTTCAACCGCTTGCTTACCGTCAAAGGTCCGGCCGGTCATGGAATAATACATGGCTTCACGGATTGAGGTTGCGTCCAAAAAGACTTTGGTAACCAAACCAGCAGGCACGATGCCCCAATTCACTTCGGACAAGCCGAAAGTAGCTTCTTCGGCGGCAACGACTAAATCACACGCGCAGAGCGGCATAAAGGCACCGCCGAAGCAATAGCCGTTGACCATGGCAATTGTAATCTTGCGAGAACGCGACAAAAGCTCCCAGTTCCAATGACGGCTCGCCGTCAGCGCTTTAAATTGGGCTGTCTCATCATCATCGGTCGCACGGAAAAACTCTTTGAGGTCTTGCCCACCATTCCAGCTTTCCCCCGCGCCGGTCAAGACAATGACCTGCGTGTCCTCATCGGTCTCCAGCCCCATCAAAACTTCTTCCATTTCAAAATGGAGTTCAGGGCTCATCGCATTGCGTTTTTCAGGCCGGTTTAAGGTGACCCACGTAATGCCATCGCCATTATTTTCGAGCAATACGCAGTTAAATTCTTTTGATTTATCCACAGGGTTTTCCTAACTTTTAAATATTTTTATTCGGGAATGGTTACGACAATTTTACCACGGGTGTGACGTCCGGCAAGTTGCGTATGTGCCTCGCCAACTTGCTCAAGCGAATAAGTACAATCAAGCGTAATTTTAACAACCCCATCTTCAATGAGTTTACCAATCTCAGCTAATTGAGCAGCGTCCGGACGTACGCCTATTTGAGCCGCGCGCGCGTTATATTTTGCCGCTTCTTCAGCTGGAACCGGTCCCAGCAATGAGAGCAACAATCCACCCGGCTTTAGGCACGGCCAAGAAGCGCTTTCACGTAAATCAGGGAGGAGCGCATGAAGAACAATATCTATGTCGCTCACCTCAGCGCCAACATCTTGCGCCGTGTAATCAATAACTTCATCAACGCCCAGGCTTTCGAGAAACTCCGCATTGTGCGCCGAAGCTGTTGCAATGACATAAGCGCCTTTGTATTTGGCAATCTGCACAGCGAAATGACCCACACCACCTGCAGCCGCATGAATGAGAACCCGTTGGCCGGCTTGGATGTCAGCCGTCTCAACCAAAGACTGCCAAGCCGTAAGGGCTGCAAGCGGCACAGCGGCGGCTTCTTCAAAACTGAGAGAGGCCGGCATAAGCACAGCTTGATCCGCAGGCACGGCAGCGAACTCAGCATAGGCACCGGTAATCTGCGGAAAACGTGAAAGCGTAAAAACCTTATCGCCGATTTGAAATAAATCGGAATTGCTTTTTGAAACCGTGCCCGCAATATCCCAGCCTAAAATTGCCGGCAGAGATTTTTCCAACGAGTCTCGAAGAGGCCCACCGACCGAGCGCGCAACATAATCAATCGGATTAATACCGGCGGCTTTAACTTCGACTAATAATTCACCCGCCCCAATTTCAGGGACCGGAACGTCTTCCATTTGCAAGACCTCGGGCCCGCCAAATGCCTGCATCACCATAGCTTTCATAAAACCGCTCCTCTTAAATTAAGCTGCGCCTGAGCCATTATTAACAATAAAGGCTTCACCGCGCTCCAGAAAATCTCCAACGATGCCGACAAAGCGTTCTGGCTGATCAACCTCGATGGTATGGGCTGCATCATAAATGTAATTGAAATAAATCCGCGGGATGGCTTCTTTCAAAATCCGGCAGGTTTCAATCGGCACAATTCTTTCAAGCGTGCCATAAACCAGCAAGGTCGAAGACTTAATCTCGCCCAAACGCGCAACGAGTGCCTCATCAAGTGGCATGCCATCATGATAATGCAAACGAACAGTGTCTCGGTTATTTGTGATCATTTCCAAGGGCCGGTCATCCTCTGGGCGCTTTTCGGGATAAGCCACCAAGCGCTTTGCCAATTCATCTGGCGGCAGATCCAAGCCGCCTTTACCGCCAGGGCGAAAACCAGCCGGCGCTTCTAGAATCAGCAGTTCCACTTTCTCGGGATGATTGACCGCCAGCCAGCAGCCCAACCAGCCGCCGAAGGAATGGCCAATGATATCAGAGCCTTCGCCGATTTCAGACGCAATGAAGTCAGCTGTGAGGTCTGCCAATGCCGGCATATTATCAATGCCGTCAATCAATTCAGTGCCATCGTAGCCGGGTGTGGTCGGCATATAAATTCGGTGCTTGGCGCTGAGCAATTCATGCGCTTTGGATTTAAGCAATCCACCCGCGCCATGCAGATACACGACCGGCGGACCATCGCCGCAAACAAAGTAGGTCACGTCACCTTTATCTAATTTCGCAATTTTTTTCTCAAAATTCATGATCATTTCCCCTTAAGCATCGGCCATCGACATGACGGGTTCGGGCGTCTTCTCAATGTCGCGAACTTCAGGCGCCACATGATCGCGGAACAGCTCCATGCCTTTGGTCACGATATCATTGGGAATATTACCTATCTTCATATTGGTATTGATCCAGCCAACGCCGAGTTCCTTTTGCGCATGCTTAATTTGTTTCACCACTGTTTCCGGTTTACCGCAGAGCACTGTGCCGTCATGGATTGCTTCTTCAATCGTGCGCGATTTTGCTTTTTTCAGCCGCTCGACAAAAAAGTCTCGGTTTTTCTCACTTTTATAAAATTTGGTTTTTTGCAGGACAATTTCCTGAGCGTTGCGCTGAACGTTCATCAAGGTCGAGCTAAAATAAGCAACGCCGCCCTTGAGCGCATCAATCGCCGCTTGATCTGTTTCAGCTATGCAGGTGTGAAACGTAATCAAAATATGTTCTGGCCCCGGCTGCCAGCCAACCAAATGGGCCTCTTCCAGATAAGCCTCGATAATTTCTCGGCCCTTGGCGAGACTCGGAATAAAATTAATACCAAGCATCGCCCGGTTGCGCGCAGCATGGCGGGCAGATTCTTCATTACCGCCTGACATCATAATCGGTGGATGAGGCTGCTGGATTGGCCGCGGCCAAATTGACACCGAGCGGAATTGATAATACTCGCCTTCCCAGCCGAAAGGATCTGGCTCAGTCCAAGCTTTTTTAATCAACTGGGTTGCCTCATTGAGGCGGGCGCGCGATTCATCCGGATTTAAATTATAAGCGATATATTCATGTGGAATACCACGCATAAATCCGGTCATCAAACGCCCGCCGCTGAGCACATCAAGCATGGTGTATTCTTCCGCCACCCGGATCGGGTTCAAGAGCGGCACCAAATTACCAAACATGCAGATTTTAGCTTTGGTGGTTTTCTGGCTCAACATCGCGCCAATCAAATTACAATTATTCATCATGCCATAAGGACTGAAATGATGTTCATTGCAGCCAATACCATCCCAGCCGCATTCTTCCGCATAGGCCATGGTGTCGATATAAGTCGCGTAAAGCTTGGTTGCTTCGACCGGATCAAAATAGGTGTTCTTAACCGGCCATTCTTCTTCTTTTGCCGTAAAACTATCCCAGGGCATCAAGTGAAAATAAGTAAAACGCATCGTTGCTCCTCTTTAACTTAAGTTCCCTCAACCTCTCGGCGCACGATCGCGGCGCCGTCGGCAAGGGATTTAATTTTACCAAACGCAACATCGCGTGGCAGATATTTCATGCCGCAATCGGGGGCAACAATCAGCCGATCTGGCCCAACATGTTCAAGGGCTGCGCGGATACGTGCCGCGACAATTTCAGGGGTCTCAATTGCGTGGTCGGCAAGATCAAGCGCGCCCAAAATAATCATCTTAGACGGCAAGCTCTCGAAAATGTTTGGATCGAGCCCAGGCTCCGCCGCTTCAATCGAGATTTGATCGGCGGCTGAGTCTTCCAATTCGGCCAGGAAAGAATAACCCGATGGTTTTTCTTTCACCACATAAGCATAGCCAAAACACAGATGGATGGCTTTGGTGCCTTCAATCCCGTCCAACGCCCGGTTAATCGCCGAGACCCCATTTACTTTTGCTTCCTCGGCATTGGATTGCAGATACGGCTCATCCAATTGCACAACATCCGCGCCAGCTGCTTTTAAATCTTTAAGCTCACCGTTCACCGCCTCCGCATAGGCACCGATGAGCGCTTCCTCGTCGTGGTAATAATCATCCATCACCAAGCGCGTCATCGTAAAAGGACCCGGCACCGTTACTTTGATTTGCCGGTCGGTTTGTGATCTTAGATAAGCAACATCGCGGACGAATACCGACTCGCTGCGCGTGATCGGTCCGACAACCCGCGGCACCAAAGTCTTATTCCCCAGACGGCTTAAGACTTCGCCCGGATTGTCTAGATCCAAACCACCGAGGGCATTGGCAAATTCATTGAAATAACTTTCTCGCCGCACTTCGCCATCGGTCAAGATATCAATACCGGCGCGCTCCAAATCACGGACTGTCAATTGCACTGCATCATCTTGGGCCGAAACGAGTTCATCGCCGCGGTGACGCCACACCTCTTTCATGCGCACGCGGGGTGGGCTCGTGGTGATAAGCTTCTCTTTGTCGATCAGCCAATCCGGTTGAGGATAACTGCCAACTAAAGTCGTAGGGAGAATAGTATTCATCGAAGGTCCCGTTTTCATTTAAGCGGCAGCGCGCTGTTTTCTTGCTGCCGAAATATCCCACAACACAACGAGCGCGCCCATAATCCAGCCAATCCAATCGGTCCAGGCCACCCAATATCCAAGCTCGCTCGGGATCAGAAGCAACACGCCTGCCGTCAAAAAGGCGGCGCGGCCGAGCAAGTCCATGGGACGGGCGAAGTAGCCAATCATGCCCGCAGAAACCAGCCAAACACCGGCAATGGCAGAAGACACATCAACAATGAGATCGCCTAGCGTACCTTGCAAAAGGAGGCTCGGTGAAAAAACGAACAAAAACGGCACGATATACGCCGTCCAGCCGAACCGCATACACGTCCACCCGGTTGCCATCGGGGGTGCCTTAGCAATAGAAGCTGCAAAGAAAGCCGCAACCGCGACCGGCGGCGTGATGAGCGACATCATACCCAAATAGAGAATGAACATATGCGCGGCGAGTGGCGTCACACCGACTTCAACCAAAGACGGCGCGATGAGAATTGCCAGCAAGATATAAACGCCAACAGTCGGCATGCCCATGCCGAGCACGATGCAAAGAACGGCAGCAATTAACAGTAGGAGAAATAAATTATCGCCGCCCGCTTCAACTATAAACAAAGTAAATGCAAAGCCGAGGCCGGTGACTTGCAGCGTTCCAATAATGAAACCCGCACCGGCGACAATCATCAAAACATCGAGTACCGAATTTCCGGTATCTGAAAATGAACGCCAAACATGATTGAGGTTCATCTTCTGGCCCTTATAGCCAATAAACAGGCCAAGCACGAGGACCACGCCAGAGGCCAGCAATGCAGCTGTTTCGGCCCGCCAATTTAGCCAGAACAAGGCATAAATTAAAGCAGCAAAGGGAAAAACAAAAACCCAACCAGCTTTCATAACATCCCAAAATTTAGGAATTAGGTGTTCTTCCACGCGGTCAATGCCATTTTTAGCAGCCTCAAGATCGGCTTGAATAAAAAGGGCAACGTAATAAAGGATCGCTGGCACGAGGGCGGCGATAACAATACTTTGATAGGGCAATTCAAGAAAATCGGCCATTAAGAAAGCTACAGCGCCCATCACCGGTGGCATTAACTGTCCGCCTGTTGATGCAACGGCTTCGACAGATGCCGCAAGACGCGGTGAAAATCCAGCTTTTTTCATCATCGGAATAGTGACGATTCCAGTCGCAACAATGTTGGATACAGCAACGCCCGAGATCGACCCAAATAAACTCGATGCTGTAATGGCGATCTTGGCGGAGCCGCCTCGATAACGCCCCATCAAAGCGAGTGACAAATCATTAAAAAAAGCAGCACCGCCTGAATGCAGGAGGAGCTGGCCAAAAAATACAAAAGTAATCACGATGGTCGTTCCAACCACCATTGGCAGCCCAAGCAAAGATGAACTATCAAGCCCGAGATAAGCCGTAAACATGCCGACTTTAACTTCTCTGGTTTGCAAATCACCCGGAACAAGATGTCCGACCATGGCATAGAATAAGAACACACCGACGATAATGATAAGGGCGTATCCTGTAGTCCGGCGGAGCCCTTCCAAGGACAAAACAATAAATATCGCGGAGACAACAACTGTGTCAGCTGCTCCGTCAATCATGCGATCCGTTAATTCTTCAAATAAAACAGCGACGTAGGCACCGGTTAAAAATGCCACCAAAGCGATGATCTTGTCATACCAAGGAATGCTCGTGCGTTCGGATTTTCGGACCATTGGATAGCGTAAAAAAACCAACGTCAGCGCCAGTCCCAACATACCTGACAGATACTGTTCCAGCAGAATGACCAACCCGACATCTCGATATAAATCGGCCGACCAGGCGAGTGACCCAAAGGTCATTATCGCAGCAATAATCTTTACATAGTTCTGCGCCACCGGTTGAACCGATGGCGCAGGAACAGTTTCATTTGAAGGCGTCATTAAATTTTATGCTTTCCGTACTTCGTATAGAACCAGTCGGTCTACTTCCAATTTTATTTCCAGAGGCCAACTTTTTTATAAAATTTAATTGCAGCAGGATGATATCGAGCAGTTGAATATTGCCGCGCCATAACTTTAGGATTAAAGCCCCGGAACAATGGATGCCCTTTGACGAGCTTTGCTTTATTTGGATGAATAGCGCCTAAAAGCTTTTCAACAACTGCATCTGATACGTGAGACCCAACATCAATCACCATATCAACGCCGAGGACACCGGTCGGCTTAGCAATACCTGCATTCACCGGAGACGGGCGAACAACACTCACAAAATAATCGCCGCGAATTGTTTTCATCTTAGCATTATTTTCAGGCGTATTAGGAATATCAATGAAGCGAATACCACCGACTGCGGAATTTACTTCGGCCATTTTTGGCGCGCCAGTGGCAAAAAATCCAACGTCAATTTTGCCGGCCTTGAAATCATCCGCTGACCGAATAATGTTCGTTGCCGGTACACCATCGATGTCCTTTATTGACATCCCAGCCGTGGCAAAAATTCCATTCGAGAGCGGCAGCGCATTCGGGAAAGCTGACCATTTGGAAGAGAACTTTTTGCCTCTAATATCGGCAATGGTTTTAATCTTAGAGTCTTTGCGAACGTAAAATCCAACCGACAATGTCCTAATTCTAAAAGCAACGCGGAGATTTTTTAGCGCCCGTCCTTTATATTCGGCGGCACCTGTCAAGGCAGATGTCATACCGGCAATGTCGCTAATGCCAAATTCTGCATTTTTGCTGTTCATTGCGTTATGCATTGCATGAGCCCCGCGGAAAGGAATGACACGCATTTTTAGATCGGAATTTTTTTGGATGACTTTTGACAGAACCTGTACCGTCAAATTGTTAATCGATCCAGGCGGCAAAGTGGCAAAACCAACGGTTTGTGCTGATACAGGTCCAGCCAACATAGACGCGCCAATAACAGCTCCAACGATCGGTAATATATAATTTGATTTTTTTCCCATGGAAATTTTCTCCCTGTTAAATTTTTTATCTAGAGTTAGTTAGAACTCTAACTATACTAATTGCATGAATTACCTATTTTGTCTCTACATTAATATCGATATTTTTGGTATTCTCCGCAATAAAAAGGTCCTCCAATGAAATTTGCCTATTTCTCTCACGTCTGGCGTAAAAACAATATGACGCCGCATGAACGCTATGAGCTTCTTTGGCGCGAGTTAGAACTCGCTGATGATTTAAAATTCGATTATGGCTTCTGCGTTGAACATCATTTCAGCCCGCACGAAAGCTGGATGTCGGCACCGAGCCTATTTACGGCAGCGGCTGGAATGCGGACAAAACACATGCGGATCGGTCCGATGGGATATGTTGTACCGCTATATGATTCACTACGCCTGGCCGAAGAAATCGCCCTGCTTGATCAAATGCTTGATGGCCGGTTTGAGATGGGTTTGGTACCAGGCATCAATCCTAGCTATTTTGGCCCCTTCGGTCTCGACTATGATGCGCGCAAGACGCCGACTTTAGAATATATTGCCTATCTTCGGGCGGCCTTTGGTGAAGTCCAGCCGTTCTCTTTTGAAGGCAAGCATCACAATACCAAAGAAGCCACTTTATCGGTCCAGCCCGTGCAAAAACCACATCCGCCTATATGGATGCAAAGCCGCGACCCTGAGACTTTAGAGTTTTGCGCTGAGAACGGTCTCAATACCGGCTATTTTTTAATTTACCCTCGTGAGGATGCAGCCCCACGTTACCAAAAATTCCTCGAAGATTGGCAAAAGGTCGGCTGGGATCATAAACCGAATATCGCTTATTGCACCCTGGTCTATGTCGACGAAACGGATGAAAAGGCCATTGATAAAGCCTTGAAGTTTGCTGCGCGGGCCTATGAGGGGTTTTTACCGCCAGCTTTGCCAGGAGAAAGTTTTGAAGACCGCGTTGCGCGCCATTCAGAGAAATTCAACCAGCGTGGCGAAGATGGTGCAGCGGTGATTATGGCCAACCTATTTGATCCCGATTATTTGATGGACAACGATCTTGTGTTCATCGGCTCTGCTGAAACTGTTACAGCCAAACTGCGAAAACATTCTAAATCCGGCGTTTTTAATACTTTTATGGGTGAATTCAATTTCCATGAACTAGCGGAAGAGGATGTTATGCGGTCGATCAAATTATTTGGCAAGGAAGTTATGCCGGAACTCCGTGACTTCCAACCATTTTAGGTTAAAGCCTATGATGTCCGTTATGGGTCTATTCTGTTGAAAAACTCTTATTGAATATCTAAGGCGATACTAATTCACTTGTTCAGGTAAAGAACGGGGTGATAAGTATGATGGGACGTCAATCAAGTGATCAGGATCGGTTGTTTTACAGCTTTGATTTAGAGACGATTGTGCCACTGGATCATCTGTTATTCGGCTAATTATCTGATTGATCTGAAGGTTGGCGTCATCGTTGACAGCGAGACGACACCGGCACGCCGGACTGAAGAGGTCGAAGCTACAAAAACAATGATTGAGCGCACCGAGGCGCGCTTCGGCTTGAAGCCGGACCGTCTTGCCACTGACACAGCTTATGGCTCCGCATCGACATTGGTTTGGTTGGTCAATGACAAAGCAATCGAGCCGCATGTCCCGGTGTGGGATATTTGTCACGAAACGGTCCGTTATTGGTGGAACAGATTTGGTCCAATGTTCGCGCGTGAGATCCGCAAAAAACGGATTCATCCAGTTCCTAATCATTCGAATTGGAAATGGCATCCCGATGAAGTCTCTTTGTCAAAATCAACGGCGAGACCCATTATCACTGGCGTGCTGTTGATCATGAAGGCGAAGTTCTAGACGCCTTTGTAACTAAGCGCAGAGACCGAAAAGCAGCGTTGGATTTCCTAAAGAGGATGATGAAAAAATATGGCGCTCCCAAAGTCATCGTGACTGATAGACTAAAATCATATGGTGCCGCTATGAAAATTATCGGCAACGAAACTACACAAGAAGTAGGGCGATGGAAAAACAACAGATGTGAAAATTCTCATCTCCCTTTTCGACGACGAGAATATGCCATGTTGAAGTTCAGGCGGATGCGAAGTTTACAGAAATTTGTTTCAATTCACTCTTCATTCCAAAATCACTTTAACCAAGAACGTCACATAATCGATAGA
>JABIIH010000172.1 GCA_018649245.1 Rhodospirillaceae bacterium
AAATACTGAAACGGTGTTGCCGCGAAAAGCCAGGCTAGTGATGCCGATGATGACCACCAGAATTCCCAGCAAAACCTGGACAGGTAATTTTTCGCCGAGCCAAAAGAAGCCAATGATGGTGACGAGCAGGGGGCCCATACCACGCGAGATCGGATAGATTTGGCCAAGGTCGCCATAACGATAACTGGCGGCAAGAAAAATCCGGTAACAAATATGGAGCGCAATCGAGGCTGCCAGAAACTTCCACGAGGCTGGATCAGGTATTGGCAGAAACGGCAGCAGCAAAGCCGAAGTGCCACCCATACCGATTGTTATTAATACCCCCGTGGCGAGACCGCTGCCACGTCCTTTATAGACTGCATTCCACCCGGCATGGAGCAGGGCGGCGAATAAGACCATCGCTGTGACGGTTAAATCCATATGCTAATTCGATAACCCTCTGATTTGTTGGCGGGCCCAGGCGATACGCAGTTCGCGATTATCATCAAAGTCGTTGACGCCGAGCCAGGTTTCGTAATGACCGGATTCCATATAGGCGATTGTGACCTCGCCGCCGAGGCGTTCGATGGCGTGTTTGGCCCGCTCAATAAACACTGCATGAACCGATGCCAGCTTAAACTGTTCAAATAGCTCGGGCTCGTATAGCGCAAAATCATCATCTGCCAGAAAGCGGATCAAGATGGCATCACGTTCTGCCCGCAGGCTAAAAATATCAACTTCAGTAATCACGGCTTCTTCTATTTTGGCATCTAACGCGGCGATTTCTTCTCCGGATATGCCAGTCGCTTCACTCAATTTCTGCAAGTCAGAACTGTTCATGCTTTTTCATTAGCAGGGAAGGCGAAGTCTTACAAACGACCGCGGGCGCGTTAAAAAGTCTTGCGGCGATCCGGCAAAATTTGCTAGAGCACCGCCAGAAAATAATTTATCGAAGGTGTCGTGAGAATGAGCGAAGCTAAAACAGCGAAAAAAACTAAGTCTAAAGCCAAGGAAACGTCCCAGGCAGATAATAAGACGGATAATAAAGCTGAAACCAAGACCGACACCAAGGCTGAAGCCAAGACCGACACCAAGACTGAAACGAAGGACTCTGGCTCCAGCGACAAATCGGCCTCGCAGACCTCAATCAGCCATTTTTCCAGCGTGACGACGAAGGAATACCGTTCCGGCTGGGAGGAAATTTTCGGTAACAAGAAAAAAACTAAGAAATCAAAATCCAACAAGGCTAACGGCGTAGATTTACCGTTATCGCTAGATCTGTCCGACGCGGACATTAATGATGATCTGCGGGCGCTGCTTTATAAGGCGTTTCAACGCCAAGCCCGCAAACAGAATATCAGCCTAGCCCAGCTCAAGAAAATCGCCGATATCGAGTATAATTTGCTCTGTGACGTTACTGAAAAAGACAGCTAATAGGGCGTTTTTCTACTACGTAGATACCTCATTACTCATATTTACACTTTTTTCATACATTGGTCGCATCCTATACGCAGCGCCTTGATTTAAGTGTTGAATGTAATCTTAATTGATTAGAATCAAGGTATTAAGCCAAGAAATGGCTGGAAAATCGGTTAGAAAAACTTAGGTGACCTATGAATGTAATCTCTCGTCAGGACAGAGCGGAAAAAGACACTCAATCCCGCCAAGATGATCCCAAAAAACGCGCTGAAGATCAGGCCCAATTGGCTGGTGAAGCTGAAAGCCGGACACGTCGTATTCAGCGCCGCAAAGCGTACCGTGAGCAAGTTGAACGAGCCCGCCGGGCCAAACGCCGCCAACGCGCCTTTAAGCTGGCCGGAGTTTGGAGTCTGGTGATTGTCGCCGGCTTTGTCGCCGCCGCCTGGTTCGCTAAAGACTTGGCGCAATTGATCGGTTAGCACGCCTGGGTTTTCTCAATTGATTCTACCTGAAAACCTATCACCTAATTTACTTGTCTAAATTGGCTGTCACCTCGTATGGTGGCGGTCGAGGTGACATATGTTAGATGATGCGACAGATACTTC
>JABIIH010000240.1 GCA_018649245.1 Rhodospirillaceae bacterium
AGGCGTATCGTCAGCGAGTTTGAACCACTCATAGGCCACCAGCAAAACAGCTTGCGATAGGTTAAGCGAGGTAAAACCCGGATTAAGCGGCGTCTTTATAATTTTGCTGGCGAGCACGATATCGTCGTTATTTAACCCCATTGCCTCACCACCAAATATGATGCCGCAAAGTGGGTTCCCCGATTTACGAATTTCTCCAGCCGCTTCGGCCGGAGTGACCACTTCTTTGGTCAAATCCCGATCGCGAGCCGTCGCCGCATAAACCTGACGGAGATCAGCGATCGCCGCCTCTGTCGTCTCAAACAATTTGGCATTTTCCAGTACGATATCGGCGCCCGAGGCAGGGCTAACGGCCCGGGGATTGGGCCAGCCGTCGCGCGGTCGTACCAGACGTAAATCAGTGAGACCGCAATTGAGCATGGCGCGGGCCACCATACCAATATTCTCGCCCAGTTGCGGTTCAACCAGAATAATAACCGGCGCATTCCCTGCCGCCGCCTTAGCGCCAGCTTTGGCTTTTGCTATTTTGCGGTTGGTGCCCGCCATCGGAATTACGACTTACCGTTTAAGCTGCCGCCTGTCTTGGCGCCATCGCGGTAGAGCTTGTAGACAATGGCATCGCGGAGCGCGCCGTAAGATGCATCAATAATGTTGGATGAGACGCCAACAGTCGACCACCGCACGCCGGTTTCATCCGCACTTTCGATCATCACCCGGGTTACCGCTCCCGTGGCATCAGACGGTGTCAAAATACGCACCTTATAGTCAACCAGACGAATATCTTCGAGTTCGGGATAGATCGGCAACAGCACTTCCCGAAGCGCCGTATCCAAGGCGTTCACCGGACCATTGCCCTCGGCGACGGTCATAAAATTCTCGCCATTGACTTCAGCTTTGATGGTCGCTTCAGAAAGCGTAATTAATTCGTCACGCGCATTCCAGCGGCGTTCATCAATCACCCGGAAGCTGCTGAGACGGAAATAATCCGGCACGGTTTCAAGGGTGCGCCGGGCGAGCAATTCAAAACTCGCTTCGGCGCCGTCATAAGCGTAGCCGGCGAACTCAAGCTCTTTCACCTGTTCGACCAGGCGGGTGACCTTGGGGTCCTTGGCATCAACGTCGATGCCAATATCCCGGAACATCGCCAAGATGTTTGATTTGCCAGATTGGTCGGAGATCACAATGTGGCGGTGATTGCCAATTATTTCCGGCTCGACATGCTCATAGCTTTTGGGGTCTTTCTCGACCGCCGAGACATGCAAGCCGCCTTTATGGGCAAAAGCAGACTCGCCAACATAAGGGGCACCCCGATCCGGTGCCCGGTTGAGACGCTCATCAAGCGCGTGAGATACCTGAGTGAGTTTGGTCAATTCGTCTTTTGAAATACCGGTTTCAAAGCCCATTTTAAGCATCAATGAGGGGATCAGCGAAATCAGATTGGCATTGCCACAGCGCTCGCCAAGACCGTTGAGCGTGCCCTGAACCTGGCGCACTCCGGCGCGCACTGCCGCCAGGGAGTTGGCCACTGCATTGCCGGTATCGTCGTGACAATGGATGCCGAGATGATCCCCTGGTATATGCTCAATCACTTCTGAGACAATCTGTTCCACTTCATCCGGCAGAGTGCCGCCATTGGTATCGCAGAGCACAACCCAGCGGGCACCGGCTTCATAAGCTGCCATCAGGCATTTGATCGCATAGTCAGGATTGGCTTTGTAGCCATCAAAGAAATGCTCTGCATCGAACAGCGCTTCTTCGGTCTTTTCGTTGGCATGTTTAATCGAGTCACCGATCATGGCGAGGTTTTCATCCATGTCGATTTCGAGCGCGACTTTGACGTGAAAGTCCCAGGTTTTGCCAACAATGCAAACGCAGGGGGTTTTAACATCCAATAAAGCACTTAGGCCCGGATCATTGTCAGTGCTGCGGCCGGGCCGGCGGGTCATGCCAAAAGCGGTAAATTTACCTTGTTTCAATTTTGGCGGATTGGCAAAAAAAGTGTCATCCGTTGGGTTGGCGCCAGGCCAGCCGCCTTCAATGTAGTCAATACCGAGCGCATCCAGATCCTGCGCAATTGCTGTTTTGTCAGCAACGTTAAAATCCACGCCTTGCGTCTGCGCACCGTCGCGCAACGTACTATCAAACAGGTAAACTCGTTTATCGCTCATTGTCACCGATACTCATTAAAATTAAGCGGAATTCTCTGGAACCGCTGGAAAGCGCGGGAGAATGCACAAAATTGCACATAATCTCAAGGTTTTCTGATCAATTTAGTTATTTAACTTATGCACGAGTAAACCTAAACTTTTCTCTTAAGCCTTGGAAACAGTGATCGCCAACCCCAAATTAATGAAATAAGATTATTTCCGGTGGTTGATAAAAAATAAGAACACGCGATCAGAATAGAGGCCCCATGCCAGAAACGGCTAACATTAGTGCTGAGAATACGCCCGAATACCTGTCTTTTAAGGCACAGGTACAGGGTACCAATATCATTGAACAAACTCTGCTGGCGACTGATTACCTCAATCATTTTAATGAAATTGTGATGCTGCTGGAGATGGTGCCGGATATGCCGGAAATTATCGAAGATGCTAAAGCTTGGCAGCCGAAATCTTATCAAGATCATTTTCGCGACAGTACTTTCACCGATAAAGATTTAGCAGTTGAAGCTTACAATTATGTGCCGACGCGCTACAAAAAGCCGTTTGAGCAAACGATTGATCAAATTGACCGTTTAATTGAGGCTGCGGTGAGGCGTTTGGGTGAAATTAGTGCGTTGGGCGACGCCGAACATTTGAAGGTTACTACGAGTGATTACTCGCGAAATATTCAACGCCTAATGGATTTTGCTTCCGGGATCATCCACGGCAGCGAAAACACCATGGATCAGAATGAGATCGATCATCTCTTGTCGGACTAGGCAATAAGATCCGTCTTCTCATCCCGCATATCGACGAATTTCCGAATTTGAATAAAGAGGCCGGTCTCCCGGTCAATTGAGCCTTCCGCGCCAATGTCGCCGCTCGGCGAATTGCCGACAATGCCATTGATCAACCCCAACACGCCGACTTTGGCGATGCCGTGATATTCCGCCGACTGGATCAACGGATGATCAACCAGATCAGCGTTACAATCGACCCTGAGATTTACCAGCTGGGTCAGGGCCGCCGGATCACGCTTGAGCGCATCATTTAAAACTTCAAGTGCTTTGACAATGGGATCAGCCATAGGACCAATGCCTCTAATCACTTCCTTCCGGCTCAAAGAAATTACCAGGAATTTTCGGCGGCACCTCTTCAGATGGCTGCTGAACTTTCCGGGCAGCTGCAACTTTGGCGAAGTCCTCGACGGCTTGCGGACCGGTGCGGGCAAGCCCGGCTTGGAACAATGCCGGATCCCGCTCACTCCAGGCACTGCGTTCACTGTAAAACGGCACCCATTTATTTTTAATCCGGTTCTCTTGAAAATCAATAACGCCTTTCAGCGCATCTTCGACATCAGCGACGCCAGTCCAGGAGGATTTGTAGTGAATAAAGCCGCCGCGCCCCATAATCCAGGTCATATTAGGCAAGGTGCCGTAAGTCCGGTGAGCGGAGCCGATGAGATCATCGAGCAATATTTCACGCTTGATATTTGAATGTTCCTTAAACGCCCGTGCAACGGCGCGTTTGTCATCCATTGAAGTATGATGGCGATAATTTTCACCCGGATGGGCTTCACGAGTATAGAGAAAAACCGAGCGCACGGCTTGGTCAGCATAGCGTTGAGCGAGGTCTTCCATCGCCTCGGACGCCATGTCACAGTATGGTCAGGTAAATGACCCGAATTCGACGATGGTAACGCCTTTACGCCAAATATCCTTTAACTGCACGGCCTCACCAGTGGTTAAATCCTCGACTGGAAAGGAAGGTGCGCGGCTGGTGACCTGGGGTGCTTTGGTGGCGAAGTCTTCAAAACTTTCGCTGCCCGGATTCCAGACGCTGTAGTTGTAATCTTCTGGTTTCACAATTTTTTTCCTCAAATTTTTAATTTGTGGCGGCAGGTTAATTCAAAAAAGACCGCTTAGCCAGTCAGATTGTTTTACCCTTCCGCCTTAGCGGTCTAAATTGGCGCCATGTTCAACCCAGCCATTTTATTATCTTACTTCGGTGGTATCGGTCGCGCCCTTTCGACCCGTAACTATCGGGTTTACTGGACCGGCCAGGTGGTGATGGTCCAGGGCTTTTGGATTTATAAAATTGCTTCGGGCTGGCTGATGTTTGAGCTTACCCATTCACCGGCCTGGCTCGGTGCACTAGGCTCGGCCTATATGCTGCCAATTCTATTTCTTGGGCCATTCGGTGGTGCCGTCGCCGATCGTTTCGGTTATCGGCGCTGTGCCTTGGTGATGGTGGGATCGGGCGCAATAATGGCGCTGATTACGGCTACCTTGGTTGGGCAGGGACTAATCACACCTTTGTTGCTGGTTTTTTTAACCTTAGTTCAAGGGGTTCTGTTCGCCTTTGAATTTCCCGCTCGCCAAGCCCTCTTTCCCAATTTGGTAGCGCGCAAAGATATGCCGGCAGCGGTCGCCCTAAATTCAACGACCTTTCATTCCAGCGCCTTTGTCGGGCCTTTGATTGGTGGCGTATTATTAGCTGTCAGTGGAGCGGGCGCAGCCTTTGCCGCTAATGCCTTTTGCTTGCTGTGGATGATGGGGGCGATCTATCTGATCCCATCACCACCAAATTTAAGTGACCGCCTCGCCGCCAAGAAAGCCTCCGGTATCGTCAATGACCTAAAAGCCGGCCTTAGATACACCAAAGACCATATCGATATCCGCCTGCTGATATTACTGTCGCTTACAGCAGCTCTGCTGATCAGACATTACCTCGATTTTCTGCCTGGCTTTGCCGGTGAAATCTTCGACCGGGATGAAGAAGGTCTGGCGGCAATGACCTCGGCGGCAGGCATTGGGGCGATGATATTTGCTTCTATTATTGCTTTCCGCGGCCGCACCAAGGGGCTAACGACATTTTTGGTGATTGGCCAAACCGGCGCTGCTTTATCGCTCATCGCTTTCACACTTACGGATAATTTTTATCTCGGATTATTCGCCTTGGTTCTGGTCGGCGGTTTTTTAGTTTCTGCTGCGACCAGCGCCCAGTCGCTCATCCAACATAGCGTAGATGATAATTACCGCGCGCGCGTGATCAGTATCAATGTCTCTTTGGCTGTCGGCGCCCCGGCTTTTTCAGCTCTCATCATCGGTGGCTTAGCCGAAATTTATGGCCTGCAATTGGCGGTCGCCGGGCCGGCAGTATTATCGATTGCGATCTTTTTGCCGGTTGGTCTGTTGTTGAGAAAGCGCCGCCACGAGATTGAGGCGGAGAAGGTTTAAGGCCAATTTAGCGAAGAATGCAGAACCGCAATAATCTGCAGAGTGTCTGACGAAACCCGGTAAATTATAATATAGGGCGTGCCGGGCAGGATCAGTTCACGTGTCCCCGGAACCCGGCCCGGTCTGCCGCGATGGGGTGTTTCATTTAACATCGTCACACTGGATAGAATTTTGTTGGCAATGCTAGCGGCTGAACTGGGATCACTTTCGGTAATGTAGGCTCGAATATTGCCGAGGTCATCGACGGCTTGGCGGGCCCATTCAATTTTCATTTAGGCTGATCAAGCTCGGTTTCGTCGCCCCAGCTTGCTAGCCAGGTTTCTACTTTGTCGTGGGAAACCGTGTCACCTTGATCAAGTTGATCAACACCAGAATTGATGTGTTCAATCTGCCAGGTTTCAGTCGCCAAATAGGCGTTCAATGCCTTCTCCATATGCCAGGAACGATTCCGGTCTGTCGCTTCAGATAATTGATCGAGCAGTTGCTCCTGATCAGGGGAAATTCTGAATGATAGGGGCTTGGTGACGGTCATTGGACATTATCCATATTAGTATGTAATGTATACAACGTATACATATACGGATAAAAAGTCAATTATTGAGGCCTAGCCCCGTTTCCAAGTGGTGCCGTCGGCGCTGTCTTCGAGCACAATACCTTGGGTAGCGAGGTCGTCCCGAATTTGGTCCGAAGTCGCGAAAT
>JABIIH010000143.1 GCA_018649245.1 Rhodospirillaceae bacterium
ATACCTTTGGCCAATGGCGCCATTATGATGTTTGGCGGTTTAGGTGCGATGACGGCCACAGCACCGATCGAGTTCGCGCTTCAATTTTCCGATTGGCGGGGCATCTTTTTTGTTTTGGCCGCCGTTACCTTGATCGCCAGTCTGGCCATATATTTTATCGTACCAGAGCGCCCAGCGGAGAAAAAACAGCCCGGTGACGCAACCCTAAAGGATCAAATTCAAGGCCTGATAGATATTATTAAAAATCCGCTTTTTCTGCGCTATGTGCCGATCTCCGTGGTTTCCCAGGGAGTGATGTTATCGATCCAAAGTCTGTGGCTGGGTCCGTGGTTGCGCGATGTTGGCGGGTTGTCGCGTATCGAGACGGCAAACGGCCTCTTCGCGATGGCTATTGCAATGGCTTGCGGCTTTTTGTCTTGGGGCGTTATCGGTGAACGCCTGGGCCGTTTTGGTATTTCGCCGATGAAGATTTCGCTGTGTGGCATGGCTGTTTTTTCGGCCATTCTAATTGTTATTTTATTCGAACCAGTTGGGTTTCTTTTTCCGATACTCATACTGTTTGGCTTTTTTGGCACCTCGGGTTCACTTTCCTATGCTGGCATTGTGCAGCATTTTCCGGCGCATCTGTCGGGACGTGTTTATACCACGGCCAATTTGTTGGTTTTTGTTACTGCCTTCACGGCGCAATGGGGCATCGGGCTTATTATCAATATTTGGCCACAGACCGCGCCTGGGCAATTCTCAGCCCTCGGCTACCAAGTCGCGTTTGCTACCGTTTTATGCCTGCAACTTTCCTGTTTTGCCTGGGTTTGGATTGCTAAACTGGTGTGGCGGCAAAAATAAATATTGCTGGCGTCTTCTAAAACTGGGTGAGCTCTGATATACCGTCATCCTCACACCTATTATTCTAACAGTTAAAAGAGACCACCCATGATTCCGCGTTACAGCCGCCCGGAAATGACCGCCATTTGGGAGCCGGAAAATAAATTTCGCATTTGGTTCGAGATTGAAGCCCATGCTTGTGATGCGCAGGCCGAGCTCGGCGTTATCCCAAAAGAAGCCGCCAAAGCGGTTTGGGAGCGCGGGGCCTTCGAGGTAGACCGAATTGATGAGATTGAGCGCGAAACCAAGCATGATGTCATCGCCTTTTTGACCAATCTGGCTGAGCATGTCGGCGACGAAGCGCGTTTTATCCATCAGGGCATGACCTCATCGGATGTGTTGGATACCTGTCTCGCGGTTCAATTAACCCAAGCGACAGATATTTTGCTTGGTGATTTGGACCGCGTCTTGGCAGCGCTCGAAAAGCGCGCCTTTGAATTTAAAATGACGCCGACCATGGGCCGTTCTCATGCCATTCATGCTGAGCCGACCACTTTTGGCGTCAAGCTCGCGACCTTCTATGCCGAGTTTGCCCGCAATAAAGACCGCCTTATTCAAGCCCGGGCCGAGATTGCCACCTGTGCCATTTCCGGTGCGGTCGGCACCTTCGCCAATATTGATCCGAGCGTTGAAGAGCATGTTGCAAAGGCGATGGGGCTCGCGCCGGAAACAGTGTCGACGCAGGTGATCCCGCGCGACCGCCATGCCATGTATTTTTCGGTGCTGGGGGTTATCGCGAGTTCGGTTGAGCGGCTGGCAACAGAAATTCGCCATCTGCAACGCACCGAAGTGCGGGAAGCCGAAGAGTTTTTCTCGAAAGGCCAAAAGGGCTCGTCGGCGATGCCCCATAAACGCAATCCGGTGCTGACCGAAAACCTCACCGGTCTTGCCCGCATGGTGCGCTCGGCTGTGGTGCCGGCTCAGGAAAACGTCGCCCTCTGGCATGAGCGAGATATTTCGCACTCTTCGGTCGAACGCATGATCGGCCCGGATGCGACGGTGACACTTGATTTTGCCCTCAACCGGCTGGCCGGTGTGGTGGAGAAATTACTCGTATATCCGGAAGATATGCAGAAAAATATCGATCAGTTGGGCGGCTTAATTTTTTCCCAACGGGTTCTACTGGCCCTGACCCAAGCCGGCATTAGCCGCGAAGATTCTTATTTATTCGTGCAGCGCAATGCGATGAAAGTTTGGGAGCAGGGAGCCGATTTTTTAACCGAGCTAAAAAATGACAGCGATGTCACCTCAAAAATCAGCGCAAGCGAACTCGAAGAACTGTTTGATATCGGCTACCACACCAAAAATGTCGAGGTCATCTTTAAGCGGGTTTTTGGTCGGAGTTAATCCTTCGCCTTTTTCGCCGCTTCAGCCTCGGCGGCGGTTTTGCCCCACATCGGCGGGTCTTTGAGATATTCTTCTTCCTCCGGCGTGTTTTCCCGGCCCAATACAGCGTTGCGATGGGGGAAGCGGCCATATTGCGCAATTGCATCATGGTGACCAATAGCGGCTTCGGTGGTGTTTTCATTGCCCATCGGTGAAAACAATTTAACGCTCAGTTCCTGGTCGGCCAAATCCTCGCTATGCTCGAAGGGTAGATAGAAGAACACTTTGACGAAATCATCAACATTCTGGTCATATCCCTGATCCATTGCATGGCGGGCAAATTCACGGGCCTTCGGATCAGCGGCAAAAGCTTGCGGGTTGTTACGAAAGAGGTTCCGTGAAAATTGATCGAGGATCAGGATCAACGCCAGACAGCCTTCCCGGCTCTCTTTCAACTCGTCGAGCCGCCCGGCAGCGGCATCTTCGTAAGCCGCCCGAAACTTGTCAGCAATGGCCTGATCAAATTCTGGTGTTGATTTGAACCAGATATCGCGCTTTTCCCGCTCCCGGGTTAAGTCCAGATCCTCGAACCAAAAAGTTAAAATGTCTTCGGTTAAGCTCATGTTTTAGTCCCTACATCCGCTAAATAAAAAACCTCCATTGGATCACCAACGCCGCGGAGCTCGTGCTTGCCGAGGCTTTGCCAATCTTCTTCCAAAGCCGCCGTAAAATGATCGCTAAAGATCACTTGATGGCCCAATGTCTTGGTCAGCGTTTCGATCCGGGCGGCTTCATTGGCCGCCGGTCCGACAACTGAAAACTCGACCCGTTCCGGCACCCCAATATTGCCATACATAACATCTCCGACATGGAGGCCAATGCCGAAACCAAGCGGGTCTTTTTTGTCAGCTTGGCGGGCATTATTCAGCTCCGCCATGCGCTCAACTGCATCGCGGGCAGCGGCGAGGGCTGTGGCGCAGGCTTCTTTCTCATCATCGTGACCACCCCGGATCGGAAAGATCGCCAACACCGCATCACCGATAAAGCGCAACACCTCACCGTTACTTTCCAGTACGGCCCCGGCCATGCATTGAAAATATTCGTTGATCAGAATGATAAAATCTTCCGGCGGTAGGGTGTCGGCAAGACCCGAAGAATTTCTCAAATCACTGAACCAGATCACGGCATGGGTAGTTTCGCCATCACCCAATTGGATCTGACCGCTCAGCACTTGTTTTCCGGCATCGGGGCCAAGATAGGCGGCAAGAACATTTTTGGTGATTTGTTCCTTGATAACCATCTTACAGGCCACAGCGAGACGCTGTTGGATGCGGAGGAGCGACTGGAGGTCGTTGTCGTTAAAGCCGCCGGGACGGTCGGTTGCCCAGGAACCGACCACTCCGTTGGCTTGGTAGTCGCCAAAATCATCGCCGCTAAAGGGCACCACATAGCCGAAATAATCAGTGGCGCCCCGTTCTTGGAGATCAGCAAACAATTCAAAATCAAGATTTGCCTCGGGGCCCGAAAGTTTGCGGCGCAGGAAAGGCAAATTGTTTTCAACTAGATATCGTTGCGGGCTGCTCTGCCATATATCCGAAGATCCAGCTCCCCCGATGAATTGATTGGTTTCCTCGATGCCGGTTTCGCGGTTCCAGGTCAGAGACATGGCGCGATAAAGCGGGTGTAAAATTTGAAATCCGATATTAGCACGCCAGACCGGAATACCAGCAGCATTGAGGCGGAGCGAACATTGATCGAGTAAATTTTCAACGCTGGTCGTTCCAAGCGCCTGTTCCATCAGCCAGTCAGCAACAGTATCCACCAGCGCATTGCCACCGCTTGGTGCCTGTTCTGTTAGTGAATTTGGCGCTGCCTCGCTATCCATTAAAACTCCTTAAGGAGAGTATTATTCCCCGACAATTTGCCGGTGCGCTTCGGAGGTCATTTCTTCGATTTTACTGCGTAGATCATCTTCGCTGACATTAGCGCCGCGGGCCTCTATATCGGCCAGGCATTTCCGGACGACATCCTCAACACCGGGTTCTTCCAAATCGGCTGCGATGACTTCACCGGCATAGCCAGCTCGTTCCGACTCGTTGATGCCAAGTTTCTCAGCCAGCCACAGGCCCAGCAATTTGTTGCGGCGCGCTTCAACTTTAAACTCTGTTTCCTGGTCCAATTTGAATTTTGCTTCGAAACCTTTTTCACGTTCATTAAATGTATCGGCCATTTTTCTTTTTAACTCTAGTAAGTGGGTGAAAATCTGATCCTGTATGTAAGGTTGTTTTGCTGATTACGCAACTCTTCACTCGGCGGATAATTTAAGTGAAAATGCTGTCTGGTCATCCGGCCTGTGAATCGTTATCTATGGACGATGTGTACTTTTGTTATATTACGCCGCCCCGGCCATGATTGGCCCGTTATCATCGGTGCCAACCGGGATGAAATGAAGGACCGGCCCTGGCGCCCACCGGGCCGTCATTGGTCAGAGCGCTTTGATATTTTGGCTGGCCAAGATGAACTGGCCGGCGGTACTTGGCTGGGCATGAACGATTTTGGTGTGGTTGCCGGCGTGCTCAACCGGCGGGGATCATTAGGGCCAAAGGAGGGGTATCGCAGCCGGGGCGAGCTGCCGCTGGAAGTGCTGGATCACGCCGATGCCGCCGCCGCCGCTGCAGCCCTTGCCGATATCAATCCTAATGGCTACCGGCCGTTTAATTTGGTATTTGCCGATAATCGGGACGCATATTGGCTCAGATTGGCTGAAACCCATTGGGGCCTCCATGCCGAGGTTAAGCCGATACCATCAGGCATTTCACTGATTACGTCGAGCGATCGCAATGACATCTCTTCAGCTCGCATTCGCACCTATCTGCCGCAGTTCGAGAAAGCAGAAACGCCTGACCCGGAAACCGGCAATTGGTCAGCCTGGCAGGGGCTCTTTGCCAGCCGCATGTATGATCCGGATGACGGGCCCGAAGGGGCGATGATGATATCCACCGATTCGGGCTTTGGCACGGTTTCGTCCTCTTTGATTGCCCTGCCGTCGCCGGAATATGTTGCGGCCAATCCCGGTGCAGGGCCGGTATATCTGTTTGCAGCGGGCTCTCCCGCTGAGACTTCGTACGAGCTGGTTGCGGCTTGATTTTGGGCTCTATTGGAGACGTTGTTTTGTCGTTCGACTCCTGCTATGAAGAGCATAATTAAATCCTTAAAAAAGATATGAACTGACGGGTTAATTCGGCGGTTCACTTTTGGTGGAATTCCAGAATATGGCGCGACGCAGACAACTCTTTGAAGGACGGGCAAAAGTTATTTTTGAAGGCCCCGAGCCGGGTACACTGGTCGCCCATTTTAAAGACGACGCGTGTTCAGAAAGCAACGGAATTACTGAACGCAAAACCGGCACAATTATCGGCAAAGGCGTCATCAACAACCGTATTTCAGAATATTTGATGACCAAGCTTAGTGAAGTTGGTGTGCCCACTCATTTTGTCCGCAGCCTCAATATGCGGGAGCAATTGGTCCGGGCAGTTGAAATTATCCCGCTCAAAGTGGTGGTGCGCAATGTCGTTGCCGGCTCATTTGCCGAACGTTTTGGTTTGGCGGAAGGCGAGGCATTGCCGCGCTCGATTGTCGAGCTTTACTACAAAAGTGATCAATTAAAGGATCCTCTGGTGCTGGAAGAGCACGTCACCGCCTTTGGCTGGGCCTCGCCATTTGAAATTGAAGAAATGATGAGCCTGAGCTTGCGGATTAATGACTTTCTCTCCGGCTTGTTTATGGGCATCGGTATTCGTTTGATCGATTTTAAAATCGAATTTGGCCGGCTCTATGAAAGTGACCAAATGCGTATTGTCCTGGCCGATGAGATCAGCCCGGATAATTGCCGCCTGTGGGATGCCAAAACCGATGAGAAATTGGATTTAGACCGTTTTCGCCGTGATATGGATAAGATCGCCGAAGGCTATCAGGAAGTCGCCCGCCGCCTCGGTATCTTGCCGGAAAATGGCGAGCCGGATAATCCCGGACCAAGATTGGTTAAATAGAAAGTTTTTAAAGGAAATAAAGTGAAAGCTAAAATCCACGTTACTTTAAAAAACGGTGTTCTCGACCCGCAAGGCAAAGCCGTTGGCCATGCGCTCGGCTCGCTCGGCTTTGATGGTGTCGATGTTGTCCGCCAAGGTAAATATATCGAAGTCGACCTGACTGAAACCGATGCCGAGAAAGCGCGGCAGAGTGTTGATGCGATGTGCCGCCAGCTGTTGGCGAACACTGTGATCGAAAATTACGACATTGAAATAGAAGCTTAGCAGCCCCAGAAATTTAGAAAGACCACTTACTCTCAATGAAAGCAGCAGTTATTCTTTTCCCTGGATCCAATCGCGAACGCGATATGGTGATGGCGCTCGAAGCAAGTCTCGGCAAACCGCCCTTGGAAATCTGGCATGGTGACACGGAATTGCCGGAGGTCGATTTGATCGTCGTACCCGGCGGTTTTTCCTACGGTGATTATTTGCGCTCCGGTGCCATGGCGGCGCATTCGCCGATCATCCGCGAGGTCAAAGACCGGGCTGACAAAGGCGTCCATGTGCTGGGCGTCTGTAACGGCTTTCAAATCTTAACCGAAACCGGATTATTGCCAGGTGCGCTGATGCGCAACGCCGGGCTTAAATTTATCTGCAAAGATGTGCATCTCAAGGTCGAGCGCAACGACACGCCCTTTGCCGAAGGCTATAACATTGGCGAGGTCATGCGGGTACCGGTCGCCCATCACGATGGCAATTATTTTGCCGATGATGAAACCTTGCAGGAACTGGAAGATGAGGGCCGGGTTGGTTTTCGCTATTGCAGTGCCGAGGGTGCGGTTGATGCCGCGAGCAACATCAATGGCTCACGCAACAATATCGCTGGTATCTACAATAAGCGCGGCACCATCCTGGGCATGATGCCGCATCCGGAAGATGCGGTGGAGCGTTTGCTCGGCGGGCTTGGTGGTAAACCGATGTTTGATGGGCTGGTTGCCGGTTTAGAGGGGGCGGCCTGATGCCAAAAGACGATAATGATAGTGTATCTGAAATAACGCCGGACCTCGTTGCCGAGCACGGCCTTTCCGAAGAAGAATATCAAAACGTGCTTGAGATTATGGGCCGGGAGCCGAATCTCACCGAGCTTGGCGTCTTTTCGGTTATGTGGTCGGAGCACTGCTCCTATAAATCCTCCACGAAATGGCTGAAAACGCTGCCGACCGAAGCGCCTTGGGTGATCTGCGGACCGGGTGAAAACGCCGGTATTGTCGATATTGGTGATGGTCAGGCGGCTGTTTTCAAAATGGAAAGCCACAATCATCCGAGCTTTATCGAGCCCTATCAGGGTGCCGCCACAGGGGTCGGCGGTATTTTGCGCGATGTCTTCACCATGGGGGCCCGGCCGATCGCCAATATGAACGCGCTGCGTTTTGGCTCACCCGATCATCCCAAGACCCATCATTTGGTCTCGGGCGTGGTTGCCGGTATTGGCGGTTACGGCAACTGCATCGGCGTGCCGACGGTGGTCGGTGAAACTAACTTCCACTCAAGCTATGACGGCAATATTCTGGTCAATGCGATGACGGTGGGCTTAGCCCAGACCGATAATATTTTCTATTCGGCAGCGACCGGCGCCGGCAATCCAGTGGTCTATGTCGGCTCCAAGACGGGCCGCGACGGTATTCATGGCGCGACCATGGCGTCGACGGAGTTTAATGCGGATTCGGAAGAAAAACGCCCAACCGTGCAAGTCGGTGACCCCTTTACCGAGAAACTGCTGGTCGAGGCCTGTCTCGAGTTGATGGCAACCGATGTGATTGTTGCGATCCAGGATATGGGCGCTGCCGGGCTGACCTCGTCGGCTTTTGAGATGGCGTCTAAGGGTGGCGTTGGAGTTGAGATGGATTTGGATCAGGTGCCCGCCCGCGAGGACGGCATGACGGCCTATGAGTTTCTGCTCTCGGAAAGTCAGGAACGCATGCTGATGGTGCTCGAGCCCGGCAAAGAACATGTCGCCCAGGAAATTATGGAAAAGTGGGAGCTTGATTTTGCTGTGGTTGGTCATTTAACCAATACCGGCCGCATGGTAATCACCATGAACGGCGAGGTTGAGGCCGATCTGCCGATCGATCCGCTGGCTTTGGCGTCGCCGGAATACGACCGCCCCTGGGTTAAGACCGAACCACAGGCAGAAATAGCGGCTAATGACGTGGCTGCCCCGGATAGCTTGCTCGGCGCCTTGAAACAAATTGTCGGCTCGCCGGATATGTGTTCCAAGCGCTGGATTTGGGAACAATATGATCA
>JABIIH010000199.1 GCA_018649245.1 Rhodospirillaceae bacterium
CAGGACCGAAGACCGTTACCGGCCGGCCAGCGCTCCCTACGCTTTAACAGAACTCGGCCCCCTCAGCTTGCAGCGCGCTAGACGTTTTACGCCGCAAGCTGCGAGCCCTGCCCTCAGCGCCCGCCGTCAACGCTTTCTCGACGGCATCAGGCGCAGCCGGGACAATTTTTAATAGCCGCTGACGCAAAAACCCCCTCTAATACGGGCATAGGAATGAGAGCAACAATGAACTGAGATAAATGACTAAAAAACAGAAATTTAAATTTAAGGAAGTCAAAGAAAAGAAACACAGCAAATACCGTAAATTTATATGGATAATATTAGTTTTTATCGTGTTTCAGATCGGCCTCTACATATATTCCACTCAAGTATTTGGAATGTTCTGGGGTTTAATAATACTTCCAATCGTAAAGTTGTTTGGGGTGGAGTTTTGAAATCAAACCGCAACTTTAAATTAAAAATTTAAAACGGGTAACATACTGATGAATAACAAAACTAATGACGAATTCGAAATAAGCGACTAAATGCGGTGATTGATCTAATGATCAACGATATTGAAAAATAGATTAACAAGTTAAAATGAGAAATAAAATGATATCAAAAAAATTATTCTTGGGAATACTATTAGGATTGATAAGTCTTTCGATATTCAGTTTGGATTCTTTAGCCTATGTTCAAATTCAAAAATTAACTAAAAAAATATCGGAAGACGATCATCAAAAATATAAGTTTCTATATCAAGATTTAAATCCAGCGGTTGCCAAAGACGATATTTATTTTTTTGGCGCCGAGAAAGTAAATGTTATTCGTCTCCAGAACAAAAACTATTGCAACAAAGTGTGGTGTGTAACATTTGTGATTTTAAAATGCGGTAAAACAAATTGCCCTTATGCGAGTGCTGTCGCGGGCCGCAAGTTTTTCTTTTCCGATCATTTGAAATCAGATTTTGGCTATCCGGTGGTACCGATGTCATTTTTTGATATGCATGAGGGGCTGGAGGGATCCGTATCTTTTTTAATAGATCATGATTTTATTTCGGTCCAAGGACATTTTAAACACAGTAATAAATCAGATAAATAAAATGGGGTAATTTAAGTGCCAGAATCAAATAGTAACATGTCAAAACTCAGCGATTTTTTCCCCGATATAGACCTGGAAATTACTTACGATTTATCGTCGGGTGTTTTTTCAAAAAGCGATATTCAGACAGATGTTCAAGGAATTCTCAGCAGTTCTCTTGCCGCTCAACAATCAGTAGCTGATATGCAAAAAGGCCAAAGTCGCTTCTCTCAAGTTTCTGAGATCGTTGTTTCAGATAACATTTCTAAGTTCGGGCCAATCCCGAGTAATAGCATCGAAGCTACATATAAGGTTGGTTCAACAGTCTATGTCTATGCGAGCCCGAGCTATAAAGCGATTGATCCTGCTGGTAGGGAAATTACCGTTGGCCAGAATATTTTTCATGCTATAGCGCATCATACTCACAATAAAGATGAAACGAGCAAAACAGGTGAAAAAATCGCTGTTGAGCGAGAGAATCAGATATTTAATCCTCTCGGATATCCAACGATGAAATATGGTGAGATTAAACCAGTAGCAAGAATTCCGGGTGAAAAACCGGCATATTTTGTTTCAACACTACCTTATACTGATCCAATAACTTTCAGTGACTTAATGCCTAGCGACTTCCGTGATAGCGACCCGTTTGGCGGCTATATAAGCGACAAAGAAAATGAAATGTGGATGGCGGAAACTAACCGCGATCAAAGTCCTTTTGGTGGCGGCATTTCTGATCAAGATTTGGCCGACTTATATTCTGATAAAGCATCTCCAAACCCCACAGATAGCGCAATTAGTTCCACATCAATTATGGGTGACCTGCCTGACGGCGGTGCGCCCTCCATCTCCGAGGCTGATATAACCGACGCTCTGGCGGATTTTGCCGAAGCGATCTCTAATATGTCGGTTGACCAAATCGAAGATGAATGGAATGCGGGCGCGTTGGGAACGCCCTCCTCCGCCCCTTCTTCTTTCGGCATTAGCCCGGGTGTCGATCCCGGATCACTGATGGGCAATACCGGCAGGGATACTCTCGGCCCTTCACCCAGCAGCTTCACCAGCCCGACGCAAAACCAGTCTCATGCGGCGGCGATTGACGTGGCAGCCAAAAGCGCCTCACCGGAGGTTTATTCGCCCGATCTCGGCGCCGCTTACCGCACCGACAACCCAAGCAGCCCGACCTACGGCAAAGCGCCGACCAACGAGTCCTTCACGCCGGGCAATGCGCCGAGCCCCAATGATCTTTATGGCCGCTCGGCCCCAGGCTCCAGCGCCGCCAAAAACACCCCCGGCAGTAAACAGGATATGGCCGATATTTACAGCTATTGGAACATCGGCACCCCCGACGATATGATCGACGTCGACCAGGACGATTTCGCTGGCGCCATGGGCTTGGGCTGGGAAGATGCCTTCAGTGCTGGCCCGGAAGCTGGGGAACAAAGCAGCAACGGCAGCAATCAAGGCTCAATTGGCGGTTCAAAAAACGATGAAGGGATTGATTTTGGCGTTGATCATGAAAGCGATATCTCTGCCGATATGTCGGGAGGGGTTTACGGCGGCAAAGCCGATCAGTCCTCTCAACCTGACGCTTCATCAACCGGGGGCGGCAGCAGTGGTGGATCTAACGGGTCTAAAGGCGACCCCAGTGACCCTATGGATGCCGCTTATTATGGCCCCGATGGCTTGGCTAATTTCGGTAATGGTTATGTCAATGTCTGGGAAAAAGATCAAGCCATGGAGAAAGACGCCAAAGATAAAGATCAGGAACAAAAACCTGCAGAAGTGGAAGTCGGTGACGGTGATGGCGGTGGCGGTGGTAGTTGGGTTATTTGCACCGAGTTAAACGCGCAAAACCTCCTCGAAGACGAGTTGTATCGTCTTACCTCTAGCCACTCCCTCAACGCGCTTTCGCAAGTTACCCTCGAAGGCTACTGGTTCTGGGCCGTGCCCTACGTCCGTTTAATGAAGCGCAGTAAAATTGCAACGGCCATCGCCCAGCCGATTGCCGTTGGTCGCGCTAGGCAGATTGCCCATCAACTTAAACCGGCAAAATATCCGAAAGGTTCATTTTTTGGCAAACTAACCCAGTTCGTTGGCGTACCGGTCTGCACCCTGATTGGTAAGGGTATGCAAGCATTAGCAAAAATAATTGAACTACATAACGACGTCGTAATGAATAACCCATCCGGCCAAACGACCGGAAATCAATAACTTCACCAAAGGAGACCCCAAAATGACCTCAGCAAATTTTAATCCCCTCACCGCCAAGTATGATCAGGCGTTTGTGCCGAGCTTTAAGACCGGGCTCAACCGCCTCACCGGCGAAGAACGTAACTATCTCAAGCATCTCATTACGCCGGAGGCAGCGTTTCTCCTGGCCAAAGCTTTCGGTCCAGATATGGGTATTTATCTCTGGCCGTTTATCGCCGAGGACACGCCGGCGGAACTGCCGGAGGTTAAGTCCGCTTAACTGCCTGCTGTGTCACACAAATTTGTCTAGCTATTTCCGGCGAATCCTAGGACAAATCTGGATATGCAGGGGAATTCAAAATTCTGGGCACTAACGCTGCTGACGATCTGCGAGATTTCAGCCATGTCCTTGTGGTTTTCGGCAACCGCCCTGATCCCATCGTTTCGGGCTGAGTTTAATATCTCGAGCGATCAGGCCTCGCTGCTAACCAGTTCCGTGCAAGCCGGTTTTGTCGCAGGCACGTTGTTGAGCGCAATGCTGATGCTGGCCGACCGTTTTGATCCAAGGCGAATTTTCCTGGCCGCCACGCTGATCGCCACCCTTGCCAATGCCTCCATCTTGCTTACCGATCCGACAACGCTGACGACGATTGCCTTGCGTTTTATTACCGGTGTCTGCATGGCCGGCATCTATCCGGTCGGCATGAAGATCGCCACGACCTGGGCCAAAGGCGATATCGGCTTTCTGGTGGGTTTGCTGGTAGGAGGGCTGACGCTGGGCTCAGCGGCCCCTTATTTGATCAGTTCCGTGCTGATCCTCGATTGGCAATTGACGATTGCCGGGACATCGGTTGCCTCATTGGTCGCTGCCGTACTTATTATATTTGTCGGGCTTGGCCCCAATCATATTCCAGCGCGCAAATTTCACTGGGGTGCCGCCTTGACCGCCTGGAAAACAAAGTCCCTGCGCCTCGCCAATTTCGGTTATCTCGGCCATATGTGGGAGCTTTACGCCATGCTGGCTTGGCTCGGTGTTTTCCTCGATGCGAGTTTCAAGATCACGCTGCCATCCGGCGATGGCGCGGTCTGGGCCAAAGTGGTGACTTTTGCGGTGATTGGGATTGGCGGCGCCATTGGCTGCATTGGCGGTGGTCTTTTGGCGGACCGTATCGGGCGGACGACGCTGACCATGGGCGCCATGATCATGAGCGGCGCTTGCGCCATAGCCGTCGGCTTTCTTTTCACCAGCCCGCCCGTGGTATTGATCTTTGTCTGCTTCATCTGGGGTATCACGATTATCGCCGACTCGGCGCAATTCTCAGCTTCGATTGCCGAGCTGTCGCCGCCCGATATGGTTGGCACCATGCTGACCATTCAAACCTGCGCCGGCTTTCTGCTAACCCTGTTCACCATTCATATGATGCCACATCTGATTGAAGCGGTGAGTTGGAAATATGCCTTTGCGGTGCTGGCGATTGGCCCGGTTTTGGGCACCATCGCCATGGGCCGGCTCCGCGCTCACCCGGAAGCAATAAAACTCGCCGGCGGCAACCGCTAAGCCTTAACCGGCACCTCGATGCCCAGTAGATGCGCCGCGTTCTTGCCCATTACCAGGGCTTTGTCGTCTTCGCTGAGACCTTGCACGGAATTGACATGACCGACCGGGTCCGGCTCCGCCATATCATAGGGATAGTCCGTGCCCATAACAATATGATCCGGTCCCCAGGTTTCAATCAAATAGCGCAGTTGATGCTCGGTAAAGACCACACTGTCGAAATAGAGCTTTTTAATATATTCCGACGGCGGCTTGGTGATGACCTGGCGGCAATCGTCGCGCAAATGATAGGGGTGGTCAAAACGCCCGGCATAGGCGGGAATATAGCCGCCGCCATGGGCGATACAGATTTTGAGACCTGGATAGCGCTCGAGATAGCCATCAAACACCAGATGACCGACGGCCAAAGCAGACTCGACAGGATGGCCGATGGTGTTGCGGAAATAATGATCATCCATACGGTCGACATAGCTGGTGCCGATCGGGTGGATAAAAATCATCACGTCTTTTTCCTCGCAAGCCGCAAAAAATTTCTCGAGCCCGGCCCGGGTTAAATCCTGGCCATTGACGTTGGTGGAAATCTCAACGCCCTTAAAGCCGAGCTCATCAATGCAGCGGTCAAGTTCCGTCACCGCCATCTCCGGGTTCTGCAACGGTACCGTGCCGAGCCCGACAAAGCGGTCTGGATGACTGGCTACAACTTCGGCGATGCGGTCATTGACCAATCGCGCGGTCTCGCGGGTGAACTCTGCATCAAAGAAGTAGTTATAATGAAACGGCGAGGTCGAGATCGCCTGTACATCAATGCCCTGGGCATCCATGTCCTTAAGACGTATTTCCGGATCGGTGAGCTTTGGCAGAATTGTCTGCTGTTGCTCGGCGTTAATCTTAGAGGTGATTGGGTTACTATCAACCATTGTGCGGCCGGTGAATTCGGGTGATTCCTGCCGCACATATTCGTCGGCTTCCGGCACATGAATGTGACAATGGATATCGACGGTGAAATGTTTGTTATTGCGGGAAACTGTTTCGGTGTGGCCGGAAGTTTCGGCCGCCGGGGCGTGATGTGCGCATTTGAAGAACATAAGCTGATCCATTTTTGTGATTTAAAGCTGGCCGGATTAAAACCATCACCGTGGGTACAGACAAGCTTTATTTTGGCGCCCGCAGGTTCAAATCCTATTTTATGAGGCGGCTTAATATCTTATGATGTGTCACCCACCATTTAGGATTACAAAATCATGCAGCTATCAAACTTGGCCGGAGATCTCGGCGCGCTTTTAAAACAATACGAACAAACAATTTCCGTCGCTGAATCGTCATCCGGCGGACTGATATCGGCGGCCTTGCTGGCCGTTCCGGGCGCTTCGGCTTATTTTGTTGGGGGCGGTGTGATCTATACCAGAGACGCCCGGCGGGAATTTCTTGAACTGCCGGATGAAGTGGTCACCATGCGGGCAGCGACCGAGGAATACGCCATGATCGTGGCCCAAGCTGTCCGGGCTAAAATGAACACGACTTGGGGTTTGGCTGAAACCGGCGCCAGCGGACCCAGCGGCAATCGCTACGGCGATGATGCTGGCCATGTCTGTGTGGCCCTAGCCGGACCCGTTGATAAAACTTTGACCCTTGAGACCGGCAGTGCTGAACGGGAAGAAAATATGTGGGCCTTTACCAAAGCGGCGCTTGGACTGCTTGAAGAAGCCGTTCGGGAAAGTGCTGAATAAAGTTATTTAGCTGGGAATTGTTCCAGATATTCAGCGTAGCGTTCGACAACCTGATCTTTGATCTTAGCGCCGAACTCTTTCATTTCATCAACTTCACCAGGCCCAAAATAATCAGTAATGCCGGCGGCAAAACTCGGCCGCGCCAACGCCCGCTCCCGCCAACCTTGCACCAGAGGCCGCTCGGCCAGCCAGATATCGAGCAGGCCTAAGTAGCCAAGCCGGGCGACGAAGGGCATCATATTGATATCGGCGAGGGTAAACTGTTCACCCAGCAACCAGGGCCGGCCGTCGCTCAATTCTTTCTCCATGGTTTTGAAGGCTTTTTCATAAGCGGCAATGCCGTGCAGCACATAAGGCGAAGCGACACCATCCTGATAGGTCGACATCACCCGGTCGCGCCGCCGGGGATCGCCGACATTGGCAAATCTTTGGTCGCGTTGTGCATCGGTCATATTCTTGACACGCTCCCGGAACATCGCCGAGAAACTCAACTCCATCACTCCTTCGAACAATCCTTCATCGACTTTTTTACTCCAGAGCCGCATCCGCGTGCGGCCATAGGCATCCGCCGGCATGAGGCTGGGTTCTGGGTAGGTTTCATCCAGAAACTCGCAGATTAGAGTTGATTCATTCACCGGCTGGCCATCGGCCATTAAGGTCGGCACCACGCCTTTAGGATTTAATTTAAGATATTCAGGATCATATTGTTCGCCGGTGAAGAGATTGACTTCGTGGGTTTTGTAATCGAGCCCTTTTTCAGCCAGCGTGATCCGGACTTTTTGAACGCAGACGGAATTGCCAAATTGGTAGAGCTCGAGCATTTATTCTCTCACCCAGATTAGTGCCGCATTTTTATCATCGGCCTCAAAAAACCGCACCTCAGTCTCTTGAAGTGTGGTTTCCGCCAGAACAGCTAACTCTTTGGCGAAGGCGTTACCGAGTATAGCGATTTTTTTGACATCCTCCCGGCCAAAGGAGAATTTTTCCTGCGCCTGCGCCCATTGCCACCCCTCAAAGTCGGAGAAATCTCCAAACAATCGCAGACTGGTTTGATTAGCCAGCACTTCATCCAATTGCGGCCGGATCGCCCGGTAGTCCGCATCCGATACCCGGCCCGAGGCTTTCAGGCAAATCAGATCACCAGCGCTTTCGGGGAGCCATTGCAGCATTAGCCCAGAATCAACTATGGAGGGCGCGGTCAGCGACGTCGAGGGCAGCTTCTTTAACAACTTCGCTGAGCCCCGGATGGCCATGACAAGTGCGGGCAATATCTTCGGCCGAGCCGCCAAATTCCATGGCAACGACGCATTCCTGAATAAGATCACCGGCGGCAGCGCCAACGATATGGACACCCAGTACTTCGTCGGTCTCCGCATCGGCGAGAATTTTAACAAAGCCGTCGGTGGCACTCATGGCGCGGGCGCGGGCATTGGCAGTGAAGCTGAACTTGCCGGCATTGTAAGCTATACCCGCTTCTTTGAGCTGTTCTTCGGTTTTACCAACCGTGGCCACTTCAGGCCAAGTATAGACAATGCCGGGGATGGCATCGTAATTGATGTGACCCGATTGCCCAGCCAGCATTTCCGCCAGCACAACGCCTTCATCTTCAGCTTTATGGGCCAGCATCATGCCGCCGATGACGTCACCAATGGCATAGATGCCATCGACATTGGTTTTAAAGCCTTGATCAACCTTGATGAAGCCACGGTCCATTTCGACGCCGGCTGCTTCGAGGCCGAGACCATCCGTATAGGGAATGCGGCCAATCGCCACCAGCACGCAATCGGCCTTCATTTCTTCGGCGTCACCGCCATCCCGGGGCTCAACCGTTAAGGTCACGCCGGATTTTGTGCTCTTCGCACCGGTGACCTTGCTTTTCATTTTAAATTTCATGCCTTGCTTTTTAAGCGAACGTTGGGCGATTTTAGAAACCTCAGCATCCGAGCCCGGCAGGCAAACATCCAGGAACTCAACCACTTCAACTTCGGCGCCCAAGCGCCGCCAGACCGAACCCAATTCAAGGCCGATTACACCAGCACCGATGACAATCATTTTCTTCGGCACTTTGGTGAGTTCCAAGGCGCCGGTCGAACTGACAATCATTTTTTCATCGATCTCAACGCCCGGCAGCGGCGCCACGTCAGAGCCGGTGGCAATGACAATGTTCTTGGTCGTAATAGTGTCTGCTTTGCCCTTGTCATCTGTAATGGTCACCGAGCCAGCCCCGGCAATCGAGCCGGTCCCCAGCAAGCGATCGATCTTGTTTTTCTTCATCAGGAAGTCGACGCCTTTGATGGTATCGCCGACGACGCCGTCTTTATGGGCCATCATCGCCTTGAGATCGAGCTTGACGCCGCTGGCGATAACGCCGTGACCCGCCATGCCTTCGCTCGCTTCTTCATAAAGATGGGAAGAATGCAGCAGTGCTTTCGAGGGGATACAGCCGACGTTCAAACAGGTGCCGCCGAGGGTCGGGCGTTTTTCAACAATCGCAACTTTTAAGCCCAATTGAGCGGCGCGAATGGCCGAAACATAGCCGCCCGGTCCTGCACCAATTATTGTGACATCATAAGTGTCGGCCATATTCTTATTCCTCTAAATGCTTTAATAAAATTTACGCTTCTACATATCCAGCATGATGCGCTGTGGGTCTTCAATGCATTCTTTGATCCGCACCAGCATCGACACCGCTTCGCGGCCATCAATGATACGGTGATCATAGCTATGAGCCAAATACATGATCGGCCGCACTTTAATTTCATCACCAACCACCCAGGGACGCTTGACGATATTATGCATGCCAAGAATGCCGGATTGCGGCGCATTGATAATCGGCGTCGAGAGCATTGAACCATAGATACCACCATTGGTGATGGTAAAGCTGCCGCCGGTCATTTCTTCGAGCGTCAGTTTGCCATCACGGGCACGGAGGCCAAAATCCTTAATGCCTTTCTCGATATCGGCAAAGCTCATCTGATCGGCATCACGCAGTACTGGCACCACCAGACCGGTTGGTGTGCCAACCGCAACACCGATATCGTAGTAGTTTTTATAGACAATCTCATCGCCTTGAATTTCGGCGTTCACGGCCGGAAATTCCTTCAGCGCAACAATCGCTGCTTTGACGAAATAGCTCATAAAGCCAAGGCGCACACCGTGAGTTTTCTCAAACTGATCGCGATAAGCCGCCCGGGTAGCCATCACGGCTGACATATCAACCTCGTTAAAAGTCGTCAACATGGCGGCGGTATTTTGGGCTTCTTTCAGACGAGTGGCAATTATTTTGCGGAGCCGGGTCATTTTCACCCGTTCTTCGCGCGGTCCTGCCGGCACGGACGGAATTTGATGACGCGGCGCACCACTATCTGCCGCGGCTGGTGCCGATGCCGGCGCAGCGGCAGGCGCAGCTGAGGCACCACCTGATTTCTGATAGGCTAAGACATCACCTTTGGTCAGGCGGCCGTCTTTGCCGGTCGCCGGAATCTGAGTGGCATCATAGCCTTCATCTTCGATTAATTTGCGCACCGCCGGTGACATCTGCACACCATCATCGGAAGCTACAGGTGCCGGGGCTGCGGTTGGCGCTGCTGCGGGAGCAGGTGCCGCCGCCGCTCCACCCGAACCACCAAGGCGGCCAAGGATCGCACCAACTTCAACTTCACTGCCAACATCGGCAAGAATTTCTGTGAGCGTGCCGGCGGAAGGCGCATTAACTTCCATGGTGACTTTATCGGTTTCAAGTTCAAGCAAAGGTTCATCAGCAGCCACACTGTCACCCACTGATTTCAACCAGCTCGCCACCGTGCCTTCGGTCAGGCTTTCGCCTAAGACAGGCACGACAATGTCGACCGCTTCACCGCCACCTGCCGCCGGCGCAGGAGCCGCTGCGGCGGCGGGTGCGGGTGCGGCTTCGGGAGCCGGCGCTGCCGCGCCATCACCAATAACGCCCAAAAGCGCGCCGACTTCCACTTCGGCTCCAGCTTCGGCAGAGATTTCCGTCAAGGTGCCGGCAACCGGTGCGTTGACTTCCATGGTGACCTTATCGGTCTCTAATTCGAGGATCGGCTCATCCGCTGCCACCGCATCACCCACCGATTTGAGCCAGGTTGCGACCGTCGCTTCGGTCAGCGATTCGCCAAGTGTTGGAACTTTAATCTCAGTAGCCATAGTATCCTCAATTCACCTATGATTTTTTGCCATGTTTAATCGGCATAAATGGTTGAATTAAATCTTTTGCCTTGCCGCCAAGCGCCTGCTCGACCAGCAATGCCTGTTCTTTGTTGTGAACTTTAAGCGAGCCCACCGCAGGTGACGCCGAAGCGGTGCGGCCAACATAATGTACGCGGCGCGTTTGCTTGGCCTTTTTATCCAGCCCTTCAAGAATATAATCAAGGCGATCAGCGGCAAAATGCCAAGCCCCTTGATTTGAAGATTCTTCCTGGCACCACACCACGTCGGCATTAGGATAGAGCTTAATCTGATTGGTAATGCCCATACGCGGCCATGGATACAGCTGCTCAACCCGGACGATGGCGACATCTTTGATGCCTTGTTCGCGGCGCGCTTCCAAGAGATCGTAATAGACTTTGCCCGAACACAGCACGATGCGCTCTACTTTGTCCTTGGCGGCAAGCTTGTCGACCTCGGGGATAACCCGGCGAAAATGCGTACCTGGACCCATATCTTCCAGAGCCGAAATATTGAGCTTGTGACGCAGCAAGGATTTGGGTGACATGACGATTAGGGGTTTGCGGAAATTACGCTTCACCTGACGTCGCAACGCGTGGAAGAAATTGGCCGGTGTGGTGATATTGACAACCGCCATATTGTCTTCGGCGCAAAGTTGCAAATAGCGCTCCATGCGCGCCGAGGAGTGTTCCGGTCCCTGGCCTTCCATACCATGTGGTAACAGCATGACGAGGCCAGACATCCGCAGCCATTTCGACTCGCCCGACGAAATGAACTGATCAAAAATTACCTGCGCAGTATTGGCAAAGTCACCGAATTGAGCCTCCCAAAGTGTCAGCGTCGTCGGCTCCGCCAAGGAATAACCATATTCAAAGCCAACCACGGCAAATTCCGATAACGGACTATCCATGACTTCAAAATGCGCCTGCTTGCCGGGCCGGATTTCACTTAAAGGGTAATAGCGGTTTTCATTGTCTTGATCGACAATTACACAATGCCGATGAGAAAAAGTGCCGCGGCCTGAATCCTGGCCCGACAATCGCACTGGATGATCTTCAATCAAAAGTGAGCCATAGGCCAGTGCCTCGGCCATCGCCCAATCAAGACCCTCACCGCTTTCCATCATTTTGGTTTTAGCCTTAAGCTGGCGTATTAATTTGCTGTTTACGTTGACGCCTTCCGGTACCCGGGCGAGCGAGTGACCGATTTCCTTCAAGATCTCAATTTCGACCGATGTATCATCGTCGCGTTTTTCTTCTTCACCTTCGAGCGCCGAAAGGCCGTCCCATTTACCCTCAAGCCAATCCGCTTTGTTGGATTTATAAGAGCTGGCGGCCTCAAACTCTTTATCAAGATGGGCTTTAAAATCGGTTTCAATTTTTTCTATTTCTTCAAGATTAATCAGCTTTTCCTTGAGCAATCTTTCACGGAAAATCTCCCGCGTCGTTGGATGCTTGCCGATTGCCGTATACATGCGCGGCTGGGTGAACATCGGCTCATCACCTTCATTGTGGCCATGACGGCGATAAC
>JABIIH010000068.1 GCA_018649245.1 Rhodospirillaceae bacterium
CAGTGACCAGCCAATCTTATCAAATTCAACTGGCAGCGGTTAGAAATGCCGAGGCGGCAAAACGGGAATGGACGCGCTTGCAGAAAAAACATAATAGCGTGCTTGGTCCTTTGAGTCTCAATGTGGAGCGAGCCGATCTCGGTAAAAAAGGTATTTTCTACCGTCTTCGCGCCGGTCCAGTTGCGGACCTAGCCGCCGCTAAAGCTCTCTGCCAGTCGCTGGCTAAATTAAAAGTTGGCTGTCTCGTCATTCGACCTGGCCGCTAACGTGAGCCAATCTCGCGCCGTAATTTTTGGTTGCAGCGGTCAGGAATTGACCGCTCAGGAGGCTGAATTTTTTGCCGCAGCCAATCCCGTCGGCTTTATCCTATTTGCCCGGAACTGTGAGACGCCTGATCAGCTTCGCAATCTCACCGGCCAACTTCGTGATTGCATCAAAAGTGAAAACGCGCCGATCCTGATTGATCAGGAAGGAGGTCGCGTGGCCCGGCTGCGTCCCCCGCATTGGCGCCAAGCCCCGGCGGCGAAAGCATTTGCTGATTTGGCGGCCCGAAATATGGATGAGGCGCTTGAGGCGTTATCATTGAATGTTCGCTTAATCGGCCAGGAGTTGCGCGAACTTGGCATCAATGTCGACTGCTTACCAGTGCTTGATATCCCGCAGGCCGATGCTGATCTTGTTATCGGTGACCGTGCTTATGGCACCGAGCCAAAACAAGTGGCGGCCTTGGGGCGGGCGGCCTGTGAGGCGCTGCTCCAAGAAGCGGTGCTGCCGGTGATTAAACATATTCCCGGACATGGCCGCGCCACCGTAGATAGCCACGAATTCTTGCCGCGGGTTGAGGCAAAATTGGCGGAACTGTCAGCGCTGGATTTTGTCCCCTTCCAAGCCCTCGCCGATATGCCCCTGGCGATGACGGCTCATATTGTCTATGAAGCGATCGATGCCGATAGACCGGCAACGACGTCGCCTCGCGTGGTGCAGGAAATAATTCGCGGCGAGATCGGTTTTGACGGCCTTTTGATGTCCGATGATTTATCAATGCAGGCCTTGGCCGGCAGTTTTGCTGAGCGGACAATGGCGACATTAGAAGCTGGCTGTGATCTTGTTCTTCATTGCAATGGCGAGATGACTGAGATGCAGGAGGTTGCAAAGGCAGTTTCGGACTTATCTGCCGAGGCGGAGGAAAAAATGACTAAAACCCTATCGCTCATTGAGCGTTTTGAAACCGTGGATAAAACTGCGGCGCTAGCGCGGCTGGACGAGTTACTGGAAAATTAATGGACGAACAATCTCTCATTTTTAAAATTTCAACCTGGGTTTTGCCGATTGTCCTGGCCGTCACCCTGCATGAAGCGTCTCATGGTTGGGTCGCCTGGAAATTGGGTGACGATACCGCATTTTCGGCGGGCCGTGTCAGCTTCAACCCGCTTAAGCATATTGATCCATTTGGCACGATTTTACTGCCGGCGTTGCTGTTACTTGCCACTGGCGGCAAGATGTCATTTGGTTATGCCAAACCGGTACCGGTAAATTTTTGGGCGCTAAATAAGCCGCGCCGCGACATGGTGCTGGTGGCTTTGGCGGGGCCGGGGTCTAACTTGATTCTCGCAATTATCTCGGCAGCGCTGTTTCATACAATTGAATGGGTGCCGCGGGACGTTCAGCCGTGGTTGGCGGCAAATCTGACAATGTCGATCCTGTTCAACCTAATCCTTTGTATTTTCAACATGATTCCGATTCCACCACTGGATGGTGGTCGCGTAGCTGTCGGTATTTTACCGCCAAGTTTGGCCCAGCCATTAGCGCGGTTGGAACGGGCGGGCTTTGCCATTATTCTAGGGGCGTTATTTTTGCTGCCCTGGTTGGGGAATTATGTCGGCCTCGATCTCAATATATTTATGTGGATCGTCGGCATTCCAGCCTTTGAGTTGGCAGGTTTTATTATCGATATGGTGGGCTTTTGATTAATTATGACTGAAGACGTCAACGATAGCGTCGATGATTTTGAAGATGAGGAACGCGTTGTTGCAGCGCCCGGCACCGAGCTCGTCTTGGACGTTGGCGGCTTTGAAGGTCCCATCGATGTTCTGCTCACCCTGGCGCGCGATCAGAAAGTTGATCTGACACAAATCTCCATCCTTGAATTGGCGGATCAGTATCTCTATTGGGTCGCCGAAATACGCCGCACCAATCTTGAATTGGCGGCTGATTATTTGGTTATGGCAGCTTGGCTAGCCTATCTGAAGTCCCGGCTATTGATTCCCGATATGTCGACTGAGGAAGAGCCGAGCGGTGAAGAAATGGCAGCGGCACTGCAGTTCCAATTGCGCCGCCTCGAAGGTATGCAGGATGCCGGCGCCCGCCTCATGGCCCGGCAGCAATTGGGTAAAGACTTTTTCAAACGCGCCGATCCGGAGAAGTTTGGCTATAACTCGACCTCGATTTTTGAAGTGACGATGTTTGATTTGTTGAGTGCCTATGGCGAGCACACCCATCGGTCCAATGTTAAGACGCTCCATATCCAGGGCTCGGATTTGTTTTCACCCGATGATGCGGTCAAACGTATGATGGGGATGATCGGCAAAATTCCAGATTGGGCGTCGCTGGATCAATTCCTGCCCATCGAATTACGTGGTGACATAATCTCCCGTTCGGCGCTGGCTTCGACTTTGGTCGCTGCTTTGCAGATAACCAAAGAAGGTAAAATGCAGATGCGCCAGGGTGGCTCCTTCGAGCCCATTTTTGTTAAAGATGCTGCGCGGGTGGTGGAGAGTATCGACGATATTAATGAAGAAAAAAGAGACCAATAGAATATGAGTAATGTAGACGGACATCATCTGAAATTACTGGAGGCGTTCTTATTTGCCTCCGCGGAACCAGTGCCTTTGAAAGTGCTGGAAGAGCGGCTGCCGGATGGTGCCGAGATCGAAGCCCTGATCGAAGAACTTAAAAACCATTACGAAGAGCGCGGCATTAAACTTATCCATGTTGGTAAGGGTTGGGCGTTCCGTACGGACCCTGAGCTTGCTCAAGCGTTAATGGTGGATCGCACGGTCACCCGCAAACTGTCGCGGGCTGCCGTCGAAACTTTATCAATCGTCGCCTATCATCAGCCGGTTACCCGGGCTGAAATTGAAGAAATTCGAGGCGTTGGTCTGAGCAAAGGCACCATGGATGTGCTGTTTGAGGCCGGTTGGATTAGACCACGCGGTCGCCGCCGCACGCCGGGCAAGCCAGTAACCTGGGGAACGACCGAAGGTTTCCTCGATCACTTTGCGATGGAAAGCCTGGAAGATCTGCCGGGTATGGAAGACCTTAAAGCGGCCGGTTTGATCGATAAACGCCCGGCTATCCAGACCCTTGGTACGCGCGCAGATATGGCGCCTGCAGCCGATCCCGATGAGCTCGAAGAAGTGCCCGAACAAGAAGTCATGAATGAAGACCCGCTTGATCCGGATGATGGGGAAGACCTCGCATCGCTTGAAGCCGAGTAGGGTGACATCATGCGCTACGATGTCTTTGTCACGGTGTGGGGACAGGACTTCGTCGAAAAGTTCATTGAATTTTCTCTCGCCTCGCAACTAGCCACCGGTAATTTACCGGCTCTCGCCGAACAGTCCGACATTCACTACCACATTTATACGGATCGTCAGTCGAAGGAATATTTTGAACCGGCTTTGGCCGAGCTTGCCCGCTACGCCGAGCCTCATTTCTATTTTTATGACGAGATTGCTTTTGGGGGCGGACGCTTAGATCAAGCCATTGCTAATTCTGAGCCATCGACCATCAAGCATAATGTGCAGCGCATTACAGCCCAGCACATGCTGTCGCAACTTGAGGACTCGGCGGCAATATTGCTCGATTCTGATTTTATCATTGCCGATGGTTCCCTGGCGCGGATGCATGAATTGCGATGCCAAGGAAAGCGGGGCATTTCGACAATGCTGATGCGTCTTGATCAAGATGCTGCAGCCCCCATATTACGCCACAATTTGTCTGCTCATTTATCACCGCGGGCTCTGGTGCGCCTCTGTCTAGACCATATGCATCCGATCTTTGCCGCCTATTTTGTCGATGCCGAACAGCCGACCTCCTATCCATCGCAATTGAACTGGCGGGTTGGCCAAAAAGATAATGAGAGCGGTGTAGTTACGCATTGTCTGTTTCCCCATCCGCTCATGGTGGTGCCGGACTCGATGGGTGGCAAGGGCGCCAGCAAGTATTTCTCGACTATGGATTACGAATATGTCTTGCGCGCCGTCGCCGATGATGATGCGATACATTTGTCGCCAAGCTCGGATGAAATCTTAATTTGCAAATTGTCACCTGCTGGTTATCTCGCTGACAATAAAATTGGTGATCCGCCCTCAATCGACAGCATGGCGCATTTTATGTTGAATAATAGCAATATCCGCCATCGTTCATTTATGGCTCAAGCCATTCGTTTCATCGCCGATGAAAATGGCGAATGGGAGGATTGTGTTGGTGAGGCTGATCGATTTATCGAGGCTGCCTATAAATCGCTTGAATTGACAGTTGGGCAATTATCGACTGGTGATGCGGCGACGTTGCTGCATCTAAAATCTTTCCTCGGCCCAATTGAAGATTTTCTCTCACCCCAGGTACAATCCCGGATGCAAGGCTGGTTGTCTGATTAGGGTGGGGGAGACTTCCAATCAGCAAATTAATCTTTGGCTGTAAAACTAAAATCCCTTACACTTATTAGCACGTGTACGGAAAACCCCCTTAGAATGGGCAAATTGGGCCGCAGAAGCGTACTGTTTGATGGCTTGGGAAATCGGGGTACGGAAAAGAGTTGGTTTCGGTACATTATTTTGGAGTGACAGAAATGAACAAATATACATCATTGTATAACTGGCAATTACTACCTGTTTTAGCAGTAGCGATTTTTGTGATGTTCGTATTCACGAGTGGAAAAAATTCGCTCTCTGCCGATTTAGTCCAGAAACCTACATTTAATATTGGAGATAAATGGACATATAAATACTCTCGTCGTGGAGAGGAATGGACTTTTGAAGAAATAGTTACATCAATAGACAATTCGAACAATGTTATTGAGATGTCGGGGAAAATTTTATCAGGAGAAAACAAGGGAAAAGAATTTAAAGACAAATACGGATTTTATCGAATAGATGGCAAGGACTATTTTGTTGATTTAGACGCTGGTAGGCAAGATGACGATAGAGAAAATATTAAGGCAAGATTAGATGTGCAATTTCCGCTAATTCTCGATTCAGAGTGGTCGCAAAATTATCGTAGTACTGGGAGTACTGATGGATTACCGCGAGTATACAATAATGATTTCGAGGTTGATAAAATGGAAACTATCACCATTGAAGCGGGTGATTTTAAGACCTATAAAATTGAGCAGCGACAAAATATACAGGGAAGATACACGAACTATTATCATACTTACTGGTACGCACCAGCGGCAAAGCGCGTGATTAAGAAGGAATCCTGTACAAATTGTCCCGCTTTTGAACTTTTATCGTTCGAGGTAAAATAAACCATACCGAAATCACTGGTTTTCCGTATGCCCTAGAAAACCCGCACCGAGCCTTGGTCTCCCCATTTCATTTGCGCAATGGCAAAAGAAGACTATATTAATTGCTACATTAGAGAGATTATAAAATGACCACGCAAGAAATCATCGAACAAAAATTAGTTGATGCTATCCCGTTAGAGGGTTTGGAAGTCATCAATGAAAGCTTCATGCACAATGTGCCGCCGGGCTCCGAATCTCATTTCAAAGTGGTTATCATTTCCGATGAGTTTGAAGGTGAGCGTCTGGTCAAACGCCATCAGCGCGTCAATGAAGCGCTGGCCGAGGAACTAGCTGGTTCGGTGCACGCTTTGGCGATCCAGACTTTAACCTCTGAAGAGTGGAAAGAGAAAGGTGAGAAAATTATGCCCTCGCCTGAATGCCTCGGTGGAAGCAAGGGCGATAGCTAACCCGCTACCGGACGTAAAAACGACCGCGCGACGCGATCACTTTTAACGATACAACTGGCATTATATTTGGTGATTTTATCATCTTTGTCTTTTTGTTTAATGACCGAGGTGATGGAAAGATAAACTGTCGCGCTGAGTCCTTGTTTGGTCACTTTATGCTTGGTGACATCAAAAGTCGCCTCTTTAGGAATTTCTTTGGCCACTGCCTGAAGGCACATTTCGGTAAAGTCCGGATCGGAGCAGGCACCCAGCGTCAGCGTTAATATCGCTAACGGGACCACCATCAATCCAGATTTCATGGTTTCAACCTTTTTCACCTTGAAAAGAGCGTCATTCCAATAGGTATAACATGTTATGAAGAAATAGGGAGTATTGATCTATTCTATCGTTCTCTTACTTCTACTTGCTTCATCATTGCTCTATGCCTTCGAGTCTGCCATTATCCGCTCCCTTGAAGATGTGAATAGTAGGAGTTTAAAGTATGGGGATCGGTGTATGGCAGGTTGTCCTCGTCCTGGTGATTGTATTGATCATTTTTGGTGCCGGTAAATTGCCCAAAGTAATGGGTGATGTTGCCAAAGGCGTTAAAAATTTCAAATCTGGGATGGCGGAGGAAGTTACTGATTCGAAGAAAGAATCTGCGCCTGCAGACAACAGTACGGCACAAGTTTCAGAATCCGCTGAAAACAAAGAAGATTCGGCGAAAAGCTGATTTTCAAAGTTCATGGGGCCGGTAACTTGGCCTGTTTAACGAACAGTTTATATGAGCACGGCAGCTTAAATGTTTGATATCGGTTGGACCGAAATCACCATCATATTAATCGTGGCGATTATCGTCATTGGCCCCAAGGACCTTCCGCGGGTTCTCAGAACGGTCGGCCAATGGGTGGGTAAAGCCAAGGCGATGACGCGCGAGTTTCGCGGTCATGTTGACGACATGATCCGGGACACCGAGCTTGATGAAGTCAAAAAGCAAATTGAGTCCGTTGGCTCCTTCGATGCTAACGACGCTCTGGAGAAAGCCATCGACGGCGATGGTGAGATCAAAAATGCCTTCGATTTTAGTGGCGATGAATTTTCCAATCCTACTGATTTGGACGATCCCACCTATGATCAGGACGAGGAGGATGATCCTGACGGCACGGCGATTTATGATGAAGATGAACAATTCCCAGATGATCTACCCGACGGGATGCCGGAACTAGAACGGGAAGAAGAACCCGCTGCGGTAGAAGCTCAGCCCGAGGAAGATAAAGCGTGAGTGATCCGGTCGAAGATAATACCTCGCCGCTGATGGATCACATCATCGAGCTTCGTAATCGCCTGATGTATTCGGTGATCGCTGTTTTTATCGTGTTTGCAGGCGCCTATGCTTTTGCCGAAAATATTTATGCCTTTCTGGTCCAGCCGCTCGCCGACATTATGACCGAAACCGGGCAGAACCGGCGGCTCATATACACCGCGCTGCATGAAGCTTTTTTCACCTATATCAAAGTGTCATTTTGGGCGGCGATGTTTGTCTGCTTCCCATTTATCGCGATGCAATTCTGGAAGTTTGTGGCGCCCGGTCTTTATAAAAATGAAAAAATGGCGTTGGCGCCTTATCTGGTGCTCTCGCCGATCCTATTTTTTGCCGGTGGTGCGCTGGTTTATTATTTCATATTCCCCTTGGCCTGGAAGTTTTTCCTGAGCTTTGAATCAGCTGGTTTGGCGGGCGGCTTGCCGATCCAATTGGAAGCTAAGGTTAACGAATATCTCTCGCTGGTGATGCGGCTGATTTTCGCCTTTGGCATTAGTTTTCAGTTGCCAATTGTTTTAACGCTGTTAGCGCGGGCCGGCATTGTGAGTTCGGTTGGCTTGGCAGCCAAACGCAAATATGCCCTGGTGATGGTGTTTATTGCTGCCGCTGTTTTGACGCCGCCGGATATCATCAGCCAGGTCGGCCTCGCCATTCCGATCATTATTCTCTACGAGATTTCGATCATCGCCGTACGCGCTGTTGAAAAGAAAAAAGCCGAGGCCGAAGCAGACGAAGAGGAAGAAGAAGTGGTCGAAGAAACTGATTTCAACACGACTTAGATATTAAGCCGGATGCGCGGGCTTGACCCGCGTATCTACTTTCATCGAATGCCCTACTTGTTCTCCTGACCCGTGCGCCTTATAAGTCAGTCCTGACTTATTTCACTTCGGAAAACTAAAATGTTCGATATTAAAGCCATTCGTGAAGATGCCGAGGCGTTTGACGCGGGGATCGCCAGACGCGGCTTAGAGCCGATGGCGGCGGAGCTGATTGAGATCGATAAACGCCGCCGCGAAGCCCAAACCACAGCACAGGAATTGCAAACCCGGCGTAATGAGCTGTCCAAAATTATTGGCCAGAAAAAAGGCCAGGGTGAAGACGCCGATGCCGAAATGAAAGAAGTATCGGAGTCCAAAGACGCCCAAGCCGAAGCCGAAGCGGCGGCTAAAAAAGCCGGTGATGAATTGGATGAGATTTTAAGCGGAATTCCCAATATACCAGCTGGTGATGTGCCGGAAGGCGCGGATGAAGACGACAACGAAGAGTTTCGCACTTGGGGTGAGCCGAAAGATTTAGGTTTTGAGGCTAAAGAGCACTTTGATCTTGGTGAGGCGCTCGGCCAGATGGATTTTGAGACCGCCTCTAAAATGTCCGGTGCGCGCTTTGTGATTTTATCCGGCGCGCTGGCCCGGATGGAGCGGGCTTTGTCGGCGTTTATGCTTGATCTGCATACGACAGAAAACGGCTTTACCGAGGTCAACCCGCCGGCCTTGGTGCGCGACAATGCACTTTATGGCACTGGCCAATTGCCGAAATTCGAAG
>JABIIH010000127.1 GCA_018649245.1 Rhodospirillaceae bacterium
CAGTATGGCGACCTCATTGCTGACGCTGACAGCTGGTGTTTTCGTACCGAGCGCGATCACGCACGCGAGCAAGGCACCAAGTACGACGGACTGAAGGTGCGCGCTGAGCCGCGCTACAGCAAAGACGAACTCGCGGAAGAAATCACCAGCCGCCCGCCGATGGTCTTGATCAATGGCGACCAGGATGAGTTGGTGCCGGCCGATCAACAGCCGGAAGCGATTGAAAAGCTGCAAGCTGCCGGCGTCACGGTTGAAGGCCACATCCGACCCGGTCTCGGTCATTCGATCGACGCCGAAGGCATCCAGATCGCATGTGACTTTCTCAAGAAGATATTTGCCTAACCCAAGAGTTAACATGGAAATAAGTTAACCCGGGGTACATTATTACAATTGGTCATAAGGTGTTGAAATAGTACCAAAAACCATTATGCTCCAGTCAGTTGAAGAGCATTTGGGAGACCAGAAAAGTGTCCAGCGCACTCGATAGCTGTCCAGCACTGGTGTTGAACGCCGATTTTCGGCCGCTCAATTATTTCCCCTTGTCTTTGTGGTCCTGGCAGAATGCGGTCAAAGCAGTGTTTCTCGATCGCGTCAATGTTGTTTCCGAATATGACAATGCCATTCACTCTCCATCATGGGAAATGAAACTGCCGAGCGTTATTTCGCTCAAACAGTACGTTCAAGTTTCCCGCAAACCGGCTTTCACCCGCTTTAACGTCTTTCTGAGAGATCGTTTCTCCTGCCAATATTGCACCGATCCGTTCCCGACCCAGGAATTAACCTTTGATCACGTCGTGCCGCGCTCCCGTGGCGGGCGCACCGAATGGACCAATGTGGTTACGGCTTGTGGTGTATGTAATCTCAGAAAAGGTAATAAATCGACCAAAGAAGCCAACATGCATTTGCTTAAGAAACCAGCCCAGCCCAACAATCATTATCTTCAGGAAGTTGGCCGCGCTTTTCCGCCCAATTACCTGCATGAAAGCTGGCGCGATTTTCTCTATTGGGACAGCGAGCTCGAAACTTCATAAGTCTTTAATAAATCGCCTGTATCTGTTGACACTAGGGACGAAATGCCTATAGTGCGCCGCTTCATTCCCGGGAACGTGAATATCGCCGAAATACAGATATTCCGCCCTGCCATTTTAGGGCCTACCGGGACAAGAATAATCGACGTGGCCTATATGCTGCGTCTCTAACAAAGAGAGTAAAGAACGATGACGAAACGTATTCGGTCGAAGTATAAAATCGACCGTCGCCTCCGCTGTAATTTGTGGGGCCGACCTAAATCACCCTTTAACACCCGTGAATACGGCCCGGGCCTACATGGCCAGCGCCGCAAAAAGCCGTCCGACTTTGGACTGCAATTGCAAGCCAAGCAGAAACTCAAGGGCTATTATGGTAATATCTCCGAGAAACAGTTCCGCGGTTACTACAAAGAAGCCGTGCGCCGCAAAGGTGATACCTCGGAAAATCTTATCGGTATTTTGGAGCGCCGCCTGGATGCGGTGATCTACCGGATGAAATTTGTACCGACGGTTTTTTCAGCCCGCCAGTTTGTTAACCATGGCCACGTTCGGGTCAACGGCATTCGCGTCAACATCCCCTCTTACAAAGTTAAAGATGGCGATATTGTCGAAATCAAAGAAAAATCACGCGATCTGCCTCTAGTGCTGGAAGCGATTTCCTCACAGGAACGCGATATTCCAGACTATATGGATGTTGATCCGGCAAAATGCCGCGGCACCTATACCCGCCAGCCCGGTCTGGCAGATGTGCCCTATCCGGTGCAAATGGAACCGAATTTGGTGATCGAATTTTATTCTCGCTAATTTATTTATAAATTTGCGAGACCCTGGGAAGAAAAAGCCGCTCATGAAAATGGGCGGCTTTTTTTGTCCGCAGAAAAACGATACCTTTGGCTCCTGAATATACTGGATCAATATCAGAGGCTTTTATGAAACAGTTACTTATTATCGGCGGCGGTTTTGCCGGCTTAAAAGCAGCCCTCAGCGCAGCTTACGAGATTAAGGAAAATAACGGCGACGTCGAGATTACGCTAATTTCAGACAAAGACTTTCTGGTTATCCGCCCGCGTCTCTATGAGGCAAACCCGGCAGACATGAAAGTGCCGTTGCAGCCAATATTAGAGCCAATTGGTGTTAATTTCCTCCAGGGCAAGGCGAGCGAAATTGACACAGATAGCCGGTCGATTTCGGTTGCCATAACCAAGCACTTGGCCACTGAAGTAAGTTATGATCGCCTCATTCTGGCTGCCGGTAGTGTGTTGAAGACGCCGCCGGTCCCGGGCATCGAAAAACACAGCTGGAATATTGATTCATACGAAGCTGCCGTGGCGTTTGACGATCATTTACTGAAAGTCGCCCGCTTACCGAAGCTCACAGGTCACAATCGTTTTGTCATTGTCGGTGGCGGCATGACTGGTATCGAGTTGGCAACAGAGTTAAGAAGCCGCCTCCGTGATCATGCTGATCAGGCGACCGCCGACGCGGCTGAAATTATTTTAATCGATCAAGCGCAAAGCGTTGGACCTTTGCCCGCCGAAACAACAGCAGAGATTTTCGAACAAGCCCTCCAAGACGCCAAGGTTACGGTAAAGCTGGGCCGCACACTTAGCGAAATTACGCCCACCAGTGTGACTTTGGATAATGGCGAAGAGGTTGAAACCGCGAGTGTGGTTATAACGGCTGGCATGCGCGCTAATCCATTGGCTGATCTTTTGAATCGGGATCAGGATCAACTCGGTCGATTGACGGTCGATGGCTCGCTCAAAGTGAACGAGGCCACGGATATTTATGCGGCGGGCGATATTGCCTCGGCCCATATCGACGCTGACAATCTCGCGCTAATGTCGTGCCAGCACGCCATGCCGATGGGCGCCCATGCCGGCTATAATGCCGCCCGGGATTTGATGGCTTTACCGCCGCGTACTTACGAACAGCCAAATTATGTTAATTGCATAGATTTGGGCGAGAGTGGTGGCGTCTTGACCAAAGGCTGGGACCGGCAGGTTGCCATGTCTGGCCCGGAAGCCAAGGAATTGAAACGCAAAATCAACGAGGATTTTATTTATCCGCCACAAGGCGATGCAGTGGAAATTCTGGCCAAGGCGCATATTGATGCGCAATGGGGTAGCGAACGCTAAATTGATTACGCTGCGGCTTTTTTTATCTGAGTTCACTTGCTAAGGTCAGCCCCAATAACAATCAACATATTCGGGGAGACATCTAAATGGCATCTTATAAGTTACTTTCCTATGACGATGGCGGCGTTATTAAGGCCGGTATCGAAGTCGACGGCTTTGTTTTTAATCTGGCGTCGGAAATCGCTTTTCACGGACCTGACTCCGGCATCGATGGTTCTAGCCTTGATACCGCGATCAGGCGCTGGAACGATTTAAAACCGATCCTCAGCAAAATCGCCAACAGCCCGTCGACCCGGGCAAAACCTTTGGACGATCTGGAACTGCGCGCGCCGCTGAATAATCCGGGTGCCATCTATTGTGCCGGCGCCAATTACTACGATCACGCTGAAGAAATGGGCAACCCAATCGAAAAAGATAAGATTGAGCCGTTATTTTTCTTAAAATCAGGCTCGGTGATCATTGCACCAAACCAAGATATCCGGTTGCCACAGAATTACTCCGAAAAATATGATTGGGAAGTGGAGATCGCTGCCATCATCGGTTATGAAGGCCGCAATCTGACCGAAGAAAATGCCTTGGATATTGTCGCCGGCTATACGATCTTCAACGATGTCTCGGCCCGCGATGTTGGACGGCGCACCGATTGGCCGTTCGGCATGGATTGGTTCCGTCATAAATCTTTTGATACTTCAGCGCCGATGGGTCCCTGGATCATTCCAGCCGAAGACATAGAAGATATTCAGAACCTCAGCCTCAAAACCACCATCAATGATGACGTTAAACAAAACGGCAACTCCAGCAATATGGTGTTTTCGGTGGCTGAATTGCTGGTCTCGCTGTCGCAGCAGCTGACACTGAAACCAGGGGATATTGTGCCCACCGGCACCTGCGCCGGCGTTGGCTCGTTCCAGGGAATATTCCTTAAACCCGGTGACCAGATCACCATGGAGGTCGAAGGCATCGGCACCCTCGCCAACCCCGTTGTGCAGGGGGATTAGGTATAAAAAAAGCCGCCTAATTATTTTGAGCGGCTTTTATTTTGCGTCAGAAAAATCTATTTCAAAATACAATGCTTGGCGAAGTCTTTGACTTCGTTAGCGGTCCAATTGCCTTTGTCTTTTTCTTTCAATTGCGCGCACCATTCTGCGCTGCCGACTTCAGGGGAACAGGCGCCAAGAGCAAAGAGCGCGAGCATGGCAAATAATACAGGGAATTTAGCTATTTTCATAAGTACCTCTGGGACAAATCTCGTGGAACAATTAATGGAAATACAGTTATAACTGTATACCCTGTAAGATAGGTATGATTGGCATCACATCCAAGCTAACGGGCAAATAAAAACAGCCCCACTCACTGAGGCCGCTTTTAATTCGTTATCGAAGATAGGTTCTATTGTTGAGCTGGTTCGAGCTCGATGCCGTTATCCTCAAGTAATTTTTGCAGTTCGCCGCTTTCATGCATCTCGCGGATGATATCGCAGCCACCGACAAATTCGCCTTTGACATAAAGCTGCGGGATGGTCGGCCATTGCGAATATTGTTTTACGCCTTCGCGGATATCCCCATCAGCCAGCACATCGACGCCTTTAAACTTAACGCCCAACATGGTCAGTGACTGAACCACGGCAGCCGAAAATCCACATTGCGGGAACATCGGTGAGCCTTTCATGAAAAGCGTCACTGGGCTGTCATTAATTTCGGTTTCGATCCGTTCAAATACTGGATTGTCGTTCATCATGTTTCCTTTGATCTGATATTATGGTGCTTAAGTAGCTTCCGGAACGGAGGTTTGCAAGGCCAGAGCATGAAGTTCAGTGCCCATTTTACCCTGCAAGGCGGCATAGACCAGTTGATGCTGTTTGACCCGGGATAGGCCTTCAAACGAGCTCGACGCGACATAAGCTGCATAATGATCGCCATCGCCGCGCAAATCTTCGATGTGAACTTCGGCGTCAGGTAGCCCCTCTTTTATCAAACGTTCAACTTCTGCAACATCCATTGCCATGGGTATCAATTCCTTCAGTTACTTACTCTATGCGGTTGTTTTAGCCGATACTGGCCAATAAATCGCCCCTAAATTACTTAAGGATATAGATGGTTTATGCCAAAAAACAAGGGTGCCCAGCCTATTTTCTGGCTATTCCACTGCCGCCATATAGTCCGGCAGCCAGCTCTCATGAGCCTCTTTAAGTTCGGCAATAGCGATGGTTTCGCCATTAAAGCTGAGGTTTTCACCACCGGTTTCGCCAATGCCCTCGACCGATAACTGAGCCGCCACGCAAGCCGCTATCACTCGTTCAACCTCGGTCGTTGTGATCAGATAGCGGCCTTGATCCTCGCCAAAACACCAGGCGTGCACCGGCAAATCGGCCGCCTCACCAGTGATGGTCACGCCGATACTGGATGACATTGCCATTTCAGCGAGTGCCACCAGCAAACCACCATCCGAGAGATCGTGACAAGCGGTAATGGCGCCGCCGTCAATGAGGGCTCGTATGCAATCGCCGGCCACGCGTTCAGAGGCCAAATCAACTGGCGGCGGCGTGCCTTCTTCCCGGCCGGTTATTTCGCGCAAATATATGCTCTGGCCGAGATGGCCTTTGGTATCGCCAATCAGCAAGACGGCTTCGCCTTCAGCGGCAAAACCTGCTCCAATACTTTTTTGGTAATCCGCCAGGATGCCAATGGCGCCGATGGCCGGTGTCGGCAGGATCGCTTGGCCCGCAGTTTCGTTATAAAGCGAGACATTTCCGGAAACGACTGGGAA
>JABIIH010000140.1 GCA_018649245.1 Rhodospirillaceae bacterium
GACCCGTTGGCTGAGTTCCCGTTGGCTGATGCCCTCTTCCTCCCACAAGACGCGAAGCTGATACCATTGCGCGGTCGAGAGATTGTGTTTTTGTAAATGAGCGCGCAGCACAATTTGCATATGCAGCATGGTATCCCGAATAAGAAAGCCGACACTTTTAGAAGGTGCCAAACTGCCATTGGTTTTCTTTTTGGGCGGCATTTAATTAAACCAATCTCGTTAAACAAATTTATTAAATAATAATCAGCGCTCAATATACGATCTGACGTTTAAAGCCAATCTGTGGGAAATACGTCTGCAGCAACCGCATTACCGGTATAATAATCCCACAATTTGGCAATATGATTGGGCCGGCTCGTTTTGGCTTCAATTTCCTGCATTTCGGCTTGGGATAGGGCTTTTACCGGACCGAGCATCGCTGCCTTATACATTGTTTCCGCATTTTCAACGAAATGAATGGCATCAATCATCAGGGCTTCAATACTTTCGGCCACGATGACCGCTCCATGGGCGCGCATCAATGCGCCGTTATGATTGGCGAGAGTCTCTGCGAGGGCGGCTCCCATTTCAGGATCGATAATTTTTGCCGGTACCGGATGGACTGGAATACCCGACGCCCAGCGGATGGCATGATTTTTCATCGGCTTTAACGTTATGCCGTCAACCAAAGTAAACAACGTCGCAACATCGGGATGGAAATGGAATACAGCTTTAACATCTGCTCTGGCTTTATAAATCTCGGTATGGATGAAGACTTCATTGGGCGGATGATAACCTTCCGGCCCACGCACGGGCTCGCCTTCGGCGTCAACGACAATCAAATCATCGGGTGCAACTGTCGAGCGGCTTTGATCAAAGGCCTGGATTAGAAAATGATCCGAGTCCGGCAGTTGAACGCTGACATGACCGCTATAGCCCAAGATGTCTAAATGGTTGAGCGTCCGCGTACAAATCGCAACGGAGTTTCTCAACTGCGTTTCGTTCACATCGATATCATCCGGTGCCGATACTTGATCCACTTATTCCTGCCCCGTCGCCTCATTATTAAAATACTTCGAAATCTTAGCATTCTTCGTCTTGACTTCCAATCTTTGATCGTTTCACCTACGGCAAATAAATTCAGATGGGCGAGTATTTTAAATGAGCGAGTCACAGACGGATTCGAATATGGTTTATCCAGAAACTCCGGTAAACCTGCCGCAGAACAATCAAGACCCGGAATATGGCTCAGATATAATTGCCGATGTCCTTGCCGATTTAGGTTTTGAGCACGTCTTCCTGGTTCCCGGATCGAGTTTCCGGGGCCTGCATGATTCCCTGGTAAATCATACCCGCAATCAAAAACCAGAAATTATCCTGTGCACCACCGAAACCATCGCCGTCGCAATGGCGCATGGTTACGCCAAATCATCCAATAAACCAGCGCTTTGCATTATCCACGATCTCGTCGGTCTAATGCTCGGTAGCATGGCGGTTTACAACGCCTATTGTGACCGCTCACCGGTGATGATCCTGGGTGGCGCCGGCCCGCTTGACCCCGCCCAGCGGCGTTATATCGACTGGGTGCATTCCGCCAACACCCAAAGTGACCTCGTAAAACCGTTTACCAAATGGACCAGCGAACCGCCCACGCTACAATCAACTGTCGATGCAATTTTGAAAGGTCACAAGATCGTATCTTCAAAACCAAGTGGACCGGTATACATTTCCGTTGATCAAGGGGTTCAGGAAGGTGGCATCCCGGACGATCTTGTCATTCCAGCTATCGATCTGCCACAATATCAACCGGCAGCGCCGATGTCCGCCAACCCGAATAGCCTGGACCAGGCGGCCGAGATGTTATTGGCGGCGGACATGCCGCTGGTGGTCGCGGGTAGGTTCGGCATCAGTTCTGACGTTACGCCAGTGATCCGGAAATTGGTCGAACTGTTGGGCGCGGCCTATGCCGATGACCGCAGTATCGTCTGTATGCCAACTGACCATCCGCAAAATCTCAGCGGTGATGCCGATATCCGGCGCAATGCCGATGTCGTGCTGACCATCGACTGCATTGATCCAACCAATGCGGTCTTGGGTTACAACGAAGCGGAGCGCGGGCGGGATGGTCAAAAGATCATCGACCTATCATTGGATAATATCATCCCCAATAAATGGTCCAATTTCGGCAATTTGGAATCAGCGGTTGAACTAGAAATTAAATGCGATCCACTGTTTGGAACCGAGCAATTAATTGCGGTAATCGAAAATAAGCTATCCGGCGGCGGCTCTCATAAAGCCGGCATTGAAGCCCGAAAAGCGGTTTTATCTGATCAGCACGCCGCTCTACGAAAAGCGCAGACCGAAGATTGGCTGGCGGAGAAAGACGCTTCCCCCATTATAATCCCGCGCGTGATCTATGAGTTACACGAAGCGGTGCGCGATAAGCCGTGGTTTCTGCCGGTCCGCAACCACCGCAGTTTTTCTGAAGGTATCTGGCAATTTGACGGCGCCGGCCAATACCTTGGATCAGACGGTGGTGGTGGCGTTGGTTATGGACCGGGTGCAGCGGTTGGCGCCTCACTCGCTCGCCACAAGAAAGGCCAAATTAATATCGCCATCATGGGTGACGGAGACTTTGTCATGTCGGCTAGTGCGATCTGGACGGCTGCCCATTATCATGTGCCTCTGCTCGTAGTGATCAACAATAACAACAGCTGGGGAAATGACGAACACCACCAGATACGCGTCGCCAAGGCTCGCAGTCGGCCACCGGAGAACGCTTGGATTGGCCAGCGTATGGTTGACCCGGATATAGATTTTGCCACGGTATCAAGAGGGTTCGGTGCTTGGGCGGAAGGACCCGTAGCCGACCCAAATGCGCTGGCGGGCGTCTTTATAGAAGCCGTCAGTCAGGTCGAGTATGGCAACGTCGCGGTCGTTGATGTCAGGACAGCGCTTTAATACTACCGATATTGGGACACCGTATCGACCAGCGCGGGCCGCCCGGCCTTCACTTCTTTGATCGCCCGGCGAAGTGCCTCACCCACATCTTTGCCGTCTTCAATCGGCCCTTCCGCATACCAGCCCATCGAGCGGGCAAGGCCGGCGAAATCAACTTCAGGGTTTTCGATGTCCATACCGATATAGGCGCGTTCAACCGGCGTGCCGCGTTTCTTAGCCATACGAATTTGATGCTCGTGATCATTATAATAAGAGCGGTTGTTGTACATCACGACCAGCAACGGAATTTCATATTTAGCTGCCACCCAGAGAGCGCCAGGGTCAAACATCAAATCACCATCTGGCTGCATATCAACCACCAGCCGCTTTTTATCCCGGTGCGCCAAAGCAACACCCAGCGCGATGCCAATCTGCGTCGAGGTGCCCAGCGCATAGCCCGGAAAACGATAGGGCATATCGAAATCCCAGAGCCGTTGCGTCCAGCCATTGAGATTGCTCGATGTCGTTACCCAATCTTCGTCTTTGATAACGTCCCAGACTTCGGAGGCCAGCCGGGCTGTCGTCATCGGTTTTTTATTCCAGTTTTTCCTAGCTTTCTTTTGCCAATCCGCGCGGGCGGCATCGTGCAGCTTGGCAATCCGGCGCATTCTAGTGTCATTGCGTTTTTGCTTGGCTGGCGATTTGTTCAACAATTTGCGGCAAAGCTTCGACAGTAGCGGCATGGCAATGGCGGTATCAGCTAATATGCGCAGATC
>JABIIH010000186.1 GCA_018649245.1 Rhodospirillaceae bacterium
CATTACCATGGTCGAGCAGCTATCACCGGCGGCGTACAGGCCGGGAATATTGCTGTCACAATTCATGCTTTGGGGCGCCAGACCTTCGGTGGTGTGAACTGATAAGCCCGTTGCCGCACCGCCGATCCGCTCGGTAAGCCCGCCGTCTTCAGTGCGGTAATAGACCGGCGCGCGGCCCTGATGGGCTTCAAACTCAAGCTCGAGAAAATTAGAGCCGGGACGGTTAGTAATCTCTTCGCCCAGTGAGTTAATGCATTTAACGAGTTGGGCTTGGGGTGGGCCAAGGTCCGGTGGCGGACCGACTGATCTGCCAAATTCTGTCCATCCCATCCCCATGGTATAGGCGGGATAGTCTCGGCTGGCGCTTTTGGGTTCGTTAAACTCTTTGCCGGAAATTTCGGCGCCAATCCGGTAGGCCATATATTCGCCGTCAGCAGTTAGTTCCGAGACCGGCCAACCTTGTGGTTTTAGCGCCCCACCGCCAGTACACATTATAACTGCCTTGGCCTGATAGGATCGAAACTCACCATCATCGAGTGAAAAACCAACCGCACCTGAGACAATGCCGTCAACGATAATAAGGTCGGTCAGCATCACCCGGTTGACGAATTTGACCCCGGCGCGAACCGCTCGTTTTCTAATCACCGGGCCGAACACCCAGCGCTTTAACAGCGGCGCAGTGGGCACCATACCTTCATAGGTATCGAATATCAGACCACCTTTATCATCTCGCTCGAACTCGACGCCCCATTCAATTAAATCGTGATAGCGCTCAAGTGACTCGGCGAACAGCATTTCCGTCCAGTCACGATTATTGACGTATTCACCAATGGTGCTGACATGCTCCATCCAAGCGTCGAAATCATGGCCCCAGTCGGGGTTAAACACGGCGAAATGACCGGCGTAAGGGGATGAGCCGGATTTTCCTGCATAGCCTTTATCGACGAGTGTGACGCTGCAACCCTGCTCAGCGGCTTTGATCGCAGCAAAAAGACCGGCAAATCCGCCGCCGATGACAAGTATATCGACCTTTATATGATTTTTATCGGCCACTTGCTTTTCCTGATCCCCATTCAGATCAGAACTCTAGGCGAAAAGCTGCTTTTAGGGATTGATCTGCATCAAACAGGCCAAGACTCTACCAAGCCGTCCAGCCGCCATCGACCTTGAGGCTCTCGCCGGTGATCATGGCAGCGGCGGGAGACGCTAAAAATAAAACAGCCGCGGCGACATCTTCAACCTTGCCAACATGACCGAGCGCAATGTTGTTTTCGACGGTCGCTTTAAACTCGGCATTTTCAAACATCGGCCGGGTCATTGGCGTATCGATAAAAGTTGGTGCCACCGCATTGACGCGAATGCCCTGGGGTGCAAGCTCAACACCAAGCGCCTTGGTCAGCCCTTCGACCGCGTGTTTGGTCGTGCAATAAAGTGTGCGGTTGGGCGAGCCGATATGCCCCATCTGTGAGGACATGTTGATGATCGAGCCCGAGCCTTGCTTAAGCATGACCTTGGCGGCACTTTGAGAGGTGCGGAAAATAGCCCGGACATTGAGATCGAGCAGCCAATCGATGGTCTCGACGGTAATTTCGCTGATCGGCTGAGGTTTGTTGCCGCCGGCGCAACCCACCAGAATATCCAATTGATCTAAGCCTTCGATCCGGGGGTAGAGGTCATCGGCCAAAACATCTTCAACCCAGTAGTCTATATTATCCGGATTGTGAGACTGAACTTCCTGGAGATCACTTTCAGTGCGGGATACCGCGATGACTTTTGCGCCCGCTGCCGCCAAGGCTATGACACAAGCCCGGCCGAGACCCTTGCCACCACCCGTGACCAGCGCGACCTGGCCTTCGAAGTTGGGGGCTGAGGTCAGAGATTTTACATCGACGGGATCAGTCATAGCTCATATCCGTTATTGCATTTCTATTGTCTTTGCCTAGCATCACCTGGGGAAAGTGTAAACGATGCTGATACTGAATGCAGAAACCGTGCGGGGAATGCTTGATCCATTGTTTGATTCCGGTGCACTCGTCGAGGCTCTGGCGCCGGCAATGGAAAGTTTAAGCCGTGGCGAGGTCTCACTGCCGCCGCGCATTGCCGCCATGGTCGAGGAGCGCTCGGCTTATTTAGGCACGATGCCGGTTTATCTTAAAGAACCGGAAATTCTGGCAGCCAAAATCATCAGCGTTTTCCCTGAAAACGATCCTGAACATCATCACACCCACTACGCCTCCATTCTATTGTTCAATCCGAAATCCGGCGAACCCATAGCCATGCTTGATGGCAGCGATATCACGGCAGCCCGGACGGCAGCGGGCTCGGCGTTGGCGACCCGGCTGTTAGCGCGGGAGGAAGCTAAAACTCTCACCATTATTGGCAATGGGGTTCAAGCGCGGGCTCATGCCAAAGCGCTCAGCCGTATCCGTGATCTCACTAAAATCCAGATTGCCGGACGCGATCCAGCCAAAGCTGAACAATTGGCACTGGAGCTTGATGCAGAGCTAGCCATCACTGTCTCATCCCATTCATCAATTGAGCACGCAGTGAGAGAGGCGGATATCATTTGCACCACGACCCACGCCGCCGAACCAGTGCTGGACTGGTCTTGGCTTAAGCCGGGCTCTCACATCAATTCGGTCGGCGTTAATCCTCAAGGCCGCGAAATTGACGCAGCTACCGTGCAAAATGCGCGGGTTTTTGTTGAAGCAATCAGCTCTGCCCTGGCACCTCCACCGGGCGGCGCTAATGAATTGCTGTGGCCGATCCGGGATGGCCTCGTCAACGAGGATCACATTTGCGGTGAGATTGGCGCTCTCAGCAGTGGCGGCATCGACGGGCGATGCGACGACACTGAAGTCACGCTTTATAAATCGGTTGGGGTCGGCGTGCAGGATGCGGTGGCGGCGGATTTGGTCTATCGGCAAGCCATCGCCAAAGGCCTTGGCATCACATTGGAAAATTGAGTTGACCTTGTTGAGCCGAGGTTCAATAAGAGGTGAAATTTATTCTTAGAGGAGTTTGGGTATGATCCGGTTTTTAAAAGAAGGCATCAGTCAGGAAGAAAAAGATGATGCCGATGCCAAGGTGCGGGAAACGGTTGAAAGCATTCTGGATGATATCAAAGCCCGGGGAAACGCAGCTTTAAAGGACTATTCCAAGAAATTTGACAATTGGCAGCCGGAAAATTTCCGTCTCAGCCGCGCCGAAATCGATGCCTGTTATGATCAAGTAACCGAACAAAACATCGAAGATATTAAATTTGCCCAGGCGCAGGTCCGAGGCTTTGCTGAAATTCAAAAGGCCGCCCTGGTTGATGTCGAACAGGAAACCCTGCCGGGCGTTACTCTCGGTCATAAAAATATCCCGGTAAATTCGGTCGGCTGCTACGTGCCGGGCGGTAAATATCCGATGGTCGCCTCCGCTCATATGAGCGTGGTGACGGCGAAAGTCGCCGGCGTTAAACGTATTGTTGCCTGCGCGCCCCCCTATGAAGGCCAGCCAAGCCCGGCCATAGTGGTGGCTCAAGATATGGCCGGCGCGGATGAAATTTATTGCTTGGGCGGCGTCCAGGCAATGGGCGCAATGGCCCTCGGCACCGGTGA
>JABIIH010000243.1 GCA_018649245.1 Rhodospirillaceae bacterium
GTTTCGACAATAACGCCTTCAGCAACTTCTGAGCGCGCACCGACAAAGCAATTGTCTTCGATGACGACCGGATCGGCTTGCAAAGGCTCCAATACGCCGCCAATTCCGGCACCGCCGGAGATATGGCAGTTCCGGCCAATTTGCGCACAAGAGCCAACCGTTGCCCAGGTATCGATCATCGCACCTTCACCGACATAGGCACCAAGATTGACGAAGGACGGCATCAAAACCGCACCCGGTGCAATATAGGCAGAGCGGCGGACGACGCAATTGGGCACCGCCCGGAAACCGGCAGCCGAAAACTCTTTCTCTGTCCAGCCGGAAAATTTAGACGGCACTTTATCCCACCAATTGCCGTCACCCGGGCTATTGTTGATGGTTTCCATACCGTTGAGGCTGAACGATAACAGCACGGCTTTTTTGAGCCATTGATTTACCTGCCAGCCGGAATTGCTGCCTTCGATCGGCTCGGCGACACGTTGCTGGCCCGCATCCAGCAGATCAAGTGCGGCTTCAACAGCCTCACGTATTTCGCCGGTAGTTTCGGTGTTTACACCGTCCCGCGCATCCCAGGCGGCATCAATGATGCTTTGTAAATTTTGATCACTCACGTCAATTATACCTTTTAAAATTCTTAAAGAAGGACCGGAATGTGGTGGGAAAGGTCCCGAAAGTCAATGGGATAGTCAAGTATTGTCAGTGACCGACAACATCGGACAACCACTTTGATAAGTTATCTGTGGTGAAGTCAGGTTCGGCAGCATCGGCTTCGTTATCAGCCCCCATCGTGCTCCAGGGCCGGTCGGTTTGCACCCAGACGGTTTTCATGCCGAGTTCCTGGGCTGGCATTAGATTGCGCGCCATATCTTCAACCATCACCGCGCCTGCCGGATCAATGTCGTATTTCTCGACGAATTGAGCGTAAACTGCCGGGTCGGGCTTAGGAATATAGCCCGCATCGACGATATCAAAAACGTCTTCCATGTGATGTGCAATGCCGAGGCGCTCCAGCACGCGGCCCGCGTATTTTGTTGCCGCATTGGTGAAAACGATTTTGCGACCGGGCAAGGCTGCCAGTGCCTTGGTCATCATCTCATCGACTTTAATCGGTGAAAAATCTATTTCGTGGACGAAATCGAGATAAGGTTCGGGATCCATGTCATGACAGTTCATCATGCCGCGCAAGGTCGTGCCATGTTCCCGGAAGAAACTTTTTTGCACTTTATAGGCTTCGGCGGCTGGAATATTTAAAAAATCGGCGACGTAGCTGCACATGCGCCGGTCGATCTGATCAAACAAATTAGCCGAGACATGGTAGAGCGTGTTGTCGAGATCGAATACCCAGGTCTCGATATCACGCAAGTCTGATGGATGCTTAGACATAAACAAGAATATCGTAAATTTTTACCCAAAATCCCAGATATATTTGTAAGATAAACGAAAATAATACCAATTAGTGTCGAAAAACCCCTGTTTCTATTCACTTGTTATATTTAGGGAAAATACCAATTTTAGAATCAGTTTAAATTGAGTATAATAAATCGTCCCAATTATTAAGTGTAAACGAGGCTAAGGCTGGGCAGATAATTTTTGGAATATTTTCGATAATTGTCCCTAATTTAAATAATGGCGCCAGATACGACACCAGGTAATTCATCTAACGAGGCGCGCTCTGAGCGTGACCGCTTCGTGGCGTTCGCCTTTTGCTGGGCGGATGTATTGTTTGAATTAAACGAGGATCAGGAAGTCACTTTTGCCGCCGGGGCGACAGAAGCCCTTATCGGCTGCTCACCGGATGAACTCACGGGGCAGAATTTTCTTGATTTGGTAGGTGAGGGGGACCGCACTTTGGCAGGGCAACTCATCAATATCGCCAAAAAGCGCGGGCGCATTGAAAACGCCACCATTAAATTAAGCTCAAATGGCCGTGATTCGGCGCCCCTGGCATTTGCGGGCTACCGGCTCGGCGATTTCGGCGACCATTTTTTTCTCGCCTTGCGGGCCGGCGCCACGAGCACCAAGACGCCGTCGGGTAAGAATCTATCCCGCGATGGCAAAAGCGGTCTCTTGACCTCTGAAACTTTCTCGGAACTCGCTGGACAGCAAATAAAAGAAGCCAATGAAGCCGGTATCGAGGCTGAAGTTAGCTTGGTTTCAATGCCGGCGATGGAAGACTTGAAGGACCGCCTAGATGATGATGCGGAGCAATCGCTGATTAATACAGTAAGTGCATCCTTGCGGGCCAATTCGATCAATGGTGATGCCGCGGCTGAAGTCGGTGAGGGTAAATTTGCCTTGGTCCACGACTCTTCCATTAATGTGCAGGATATCCAGGATCAGTTGACGCAAGCGACCAAGGAAATTGATCCGACTGGTGAAGGCATCGAGGCCGAAGCAGCTTCGATTGCGCTGGGTGATGAGGATGTCGATGACGCTGATTTGGCCAACGGTTTGATGTTTGCCATCAATAAATTCAAAACCAATAAGGGCAGCGATTTTAATATGGTGGATTTTACCACCAATTTATCCGGCATGGTCGATGATGCCATGCAGTCGGTTCATCAGTTTCGCGACATCGTCGCCGGTGGTAAGTTTAAAGTCGCCTTTCATCCCATCATCCATATCGGCACCAGCAAAATTCATCACTACGAAGCGCTGGTGCGGTTTGACCACATGCCGGAAGGCGAAAGCCCGTTCGAGACTATCACTTTTGCTGAAGAAGTCGGTTTGATCTGGCAGTTTGATCTGGCCATGGCAAAAAAAGTGATCGAATGGTTGTTCGAACATCGCGATAAAGACTATTCAATTGCCGTCAATATCTCGGGTAATTCGATCACCAACATGAACTATTTGAAAGGCTTGCAGGAGCTCCTCAAATTGAACTTCTGGGCGCGTGGAAAATTATTATTTGAAATTACGGAATCCTCGCGTATTGCCGATCTTGTCACTGCCAACCGTTTTTTCCAGACCCTGCGCGACGAAGGCTATGAGGTTTGCCTCGATGATTTCGGCGCTGGTGCTGCGAGTTTTCAATATCTCGCCAGTCTTGAAGTTGATGTTGTAAAGCTTGATGGCAGTGCGGTTAAAAACGCTCTATTGGCAAAAAAAGGCAAGGCTTTCCTATCTGCGCTCGCCCGCTTGTGTAAAGATATCGATGTTGAAACGATCGCCGAATTTATCGACGATGACGATACTTTGAAATTTGTCAGCGAATGCGGGGTTAACTACGCTCAAGGCTTTCTGTTCGGTGAACCGTCAACGGAAATCGAAGTTTTTGAGGAATCTGAACGCATTGCGCGTTCAATCAGCTAAAAAAATATAATATCTTTACCGTTTAATTTGTCCTGTAGACTTCCTATTTATATAATTGGAAGGGGCGTGGAAAACGGTGGTTAGCCAAGTCATTAAAGATATGTCGGCTAAGATATTGGAAGTGCTAAATGGTGCGCCGAAGAGCTTTTTAGCGGCCTATCCGGAAGGTGCTGTATTGGTTGATCCAGATGGTGCGGTACTGGAAAGCAATAAAAAAGGCTCACCCTTGGCGGCCCTCATTGATGATGATCAACCGGCAGAATTGCACCATCTCATCCGCCAAGTGCAAAATGGTCAGGGGGCAAATTTGAGCGGTGTCCTGGTCGGGGATGATATTCAACTCAATATAACCGCCGTGCCGGTACAAGACGGCGACGCTATTTTACTCTTAACCCATGATCAGACTTTTGAGCACAACATGTTATCGGCGCTGGTTGATTCACGTGCCAGATATAAAGATTTTGTTGATGTTTCCAGCGACTTCGCCTGGGAAGTTGGCCCCGACGACACTTTTGTTTTTGTCTCACCTGATGGCGCTCTTGATTATACATCCGATGATATTATCGGCCAAAGCCCGGATAGGTTTGGGTTCGAGCTGGTAAATTCCAATGATCAGTTCCCATTTTTTACCACCGAACCGACCGCTGATATTGACGTGAGAATGCGTCTTGCGAACGGTGAACAGGCGCGGCTCA
>JABIIH010000244.1 GCA_018649245.1 Rhodospirillaceae bacterium
ATTTAACATGGCAGTTTGGTCCTGGCTACCGCTTCGGCCTGGCTACCGCTCCGGTTGCCATATAATCTCGTAATGAATAGTGAACGGGCTAAACAACTTGGCGACGCCTGATTCCACGACGTTCTTTTGCGCCATCTCGTCATCGGCAACTTCCAAGGTAACCGTCGTACCAAAACGTTTGTCATCCGTGACTGAAATGCCAATTTCAACGCCTTTCTCTACAATCAAAGGCTCCAGCAATTCTGTAAAAACCCGTTTGGTTGCATCATGTCGTAAGGTTAATTTCGAGATTTTACCAACTCCCGTTAGCGGTATGCTGTCGATGATATATATATTAACCGGGTTGGCAGCGCGTTCGAGTATATTCTTGCGGCAAAAAGTTGCTAAATCTGCATCGGTTACCTTCGCTTCGGGGCTAAGCTGGACATAGGCTACGGGCAATTCGCCAGCATAGGAATCCGGCTTGCCAACGGCTGCAACAGAGACCACCTCCGGGTGCTTGTAAAGCGCGTCTTCGATGGTGCCGGGATCAATGTTGTGACCACTGCGAATGATAATGTCTTTGGCGCGACCGGTGACCCAGAGATAGCCATCCTTATCAAGCCGCCCAAGATCGCCCGAGTTTACCCACCTGGGCTCATAGTTTTTAACAAATAAGGCTTCATCGTAACTGCTATCGACATAGCCTGGAATAACCCCAGGACTTGTCATTATTATATGGCCGATTTCATTGGTCCTACAGTCGCCGATGAAACAACCTTCACTGTCTAAATTGACAATCCGAATACGGAAATCCGGCATCGGAATACCGCTCGAGCCGAAACGCGGATCACCGTCCCGGGGCGCCATCGTGGAAGCGCCGATAATTTCAGTCATGCCATACGTGCTAAGAACCTTGACGCCAATTTTACGCTGCATGGCGTGGCCAATTTCTTCCGGCATCCCCATCCCTCCAGTCGAAGATGTTCGTAATCGGCTGACATCAATCCCTTCAATCGGTTGGTCCAGCAGAGCGCCATAAGTTGTCACCACGCCAGACATCCGGGTAGCACCGAATTTTTCGACAATGCACCAATAATTCTTGATAACATTGGGATTTCGAAAACCAAGCGGGCTCGGCACCAATATCGTTGCGCCGAGAGATAGTGGGTTAAGCGTATCGGCGGCTAAGGCGCCAATATGAAACAGCACGCCACCGCCAAAAACAATATCATCGGCTTGAAATCCGGTCATCAGCACCAGATCCGTAACTTCATGAAGCAGCCCAAGATGAGTTATTTTAGCGAGTTTTGGACTGCCAGTGGTGCCGCCTGTATGAATATAAGCGACGATATCATCCGGGCCGACGCTTGGAGTGAAACTAAATTTATCTTTTTCAGCATTTACCAATAGATGATCAAAAGATTGCACCCGACTGTCTTCAGTCGGTATCGGTAAGTCTTTTTGGCCTGGTGGAGTAACATATAAAACATGTTCGAGTTCAGGCAAATCGGACAGAATCGCAAGCACTTTGTCCCAAATCTCATATCCTTTTGTCGGTCCGAGAGCGATTAATATTTTAGACCCGGCGGCACGGATAATTTCGGCAATAAGAACTGGCTCTAACATCCAGTTTACCGGCGAGAACACAGTGGCTGGTAAACTGCCGATGAGACACATAAATTTTTGCGGTACGTTGGGCATCAAGACGGTGACCGGATCGCCTTTCTGCGCCCCAAGTGTGTGCAATAAATTGGCGACCTGAATGCCTTTCGCGGCGAGTTCTCCATGAGTTAGGGTCAGCGGCGTCTCGTCGGGATTTCCATCTACCAAAAAATGAAACGCAGGATGATCCTGATCAATGGACATACCGGCAGCAATCGCAGCGTATAAACTGTCATGCTTTAAACGCTCTTTGAGCGGGCTTTGTTCAATAGCTGCGACATCCGCGATGTTGGCGATCCGCGGCGTCTCATTCATGGACGAGCTCCCATACTAGGCGGCCCGGCGGTTCGTAACGACGCCACTGTATTAGCGAATTCGCACAGCAAGGGTCGGGTATCTCGTGGGTCAATTATCTCCTCGATACCAAAGGCTTCAGCCGTTCGATAGGGTGAGCGGATTTTGTCGAGCCGAGCCTCTATCTTGGCCAATTCAGCGTCATAATCGTCTGCTGCTTCCAGTTGAGCTCGGTAGGCTGCCTCAATGCCGCCCTCAATCGGCAGCGGGCCCCAATTTCCCGACGGCCAGCCATAGCGGTGGCCAAGCCGTTCAGCCGGGCTATTGGCGGCGCCTGCCAGACCAAACGCTCGACGCACGATAATCGTGCACCACGGCACGGTAGATTGCTCAATCGCCGCCACCGCTCGCATGCCTTCCCGCACCGTACCTTCCTGTTCTGATTTGGTGCCGATAACAAAACCAGGGCAGTCCACTAGATAGACAATAGGCAGGTGAAAAGTTTGTGCGAGATCAACAGCCCGAGCGGCTTTCCGGCAAGCTTGGGCGGTCCAGCCTCCGGCGTCATGCATAGAATCATTGGCCAGAACCATCATCGGCCAGCCATCGAGCCGAGCCAATCCTGTAATTAACGAACGCCCCCAATTGCCGCCGATTTCAAAAAATGAGTCCTGATCGACGACAGTTTTGATAATCGGATGCATCTTAAAGACCCGGCGGCGATTTTCCGGTACGGCCTCAATCAACCATTCGTCACGTCGTTCCGGGTCGTCGTAGGTTTGACCGCGTGGCGGTAACTCATAAACAGAGGAAGGTAAATAAGATAGAAATTGGCGGGTGCGTTGAAATGCCTCTTCTTCCGTTTCGACCGCATCATCTATGACGCCATTACTGGTGTGGATGTCGCTACCGCCCAGCTCTTGGCGGGTTACGTTTTCACCAATGCGAGCGACCAAAGGAGGTCCGGCAACGAACATCGCCGCAATGTTTTTAACAATCAGCGAATAATGACTGGCAGCGACCTGCCCTGCCCCCATCCCAGCAACCGATCCAAGCGCTAGGGACGTCACCGGCACCATGGACAGGTTTTTTGTCAGCCAGGATAGTATTTCCAAATTACCCGGCAATAGAGAATAGCCCATATCTTCAACCATTTTAACCGAGCCACCGCCACCGCTGCCTTCAACCAAACGGATAATCGGCAGCCGGTTTTCATAAGCCATGCGCTCGGCGGCTAGGCGTTTTTCCATAATCGAAGCATCGGAGGAGCCGCCCCGTACGGTGAAATCATCACCCCCAACAATGACCCGCCTGCCATCTACTTTGCCGCGTCCAAAGACAAAATTGCTGGCCGTGAAGTCTGTCATTTCTCCTTCGTCGTCATACTGCGCTTTACCGGCTATGGCGCCAATTTCATGAAAAGTATCAGCGTCGATAAGTTTGGTAATGCGCTCCCGGATGGTAAGTTTTCCGTGCTCGCGTTGGCGCGCGACTTTGTCGGCACCGCCCAATTCTTCGGCCAGGGCTTCGCGGCGACGGAGTTCTTCGATGGATTTTTCCCAACTCATAACCGTAGAGCTTTAGCATGGGAAATTAAGGGTGACCACCGCGAGAACACGATTTAGTCTGAGATAAAATCTCAGGCTTTGGCTAATTCAAAAAAGAATGTCGTGCCTTTGCCTTTACGTGACTTAAAATCAATCTTTCCATCGTGCTGATCAATGATGGATTTTGATATACTTAAACCTAATCCAGTACCTTGAACCTTCCTAATATCTGTCGAGTCGGCCTGGCTGAAACGATCAAATATACTTTTTCTAAATTCTTCAGCAATGCCGGGTCCCGAATCTTTCACCTCAACACGGACGCAGTGCTTTTTATCTTTCACCGCTATGTCGACCACATCACCTGTTTGAGAAAATTTTGCCGCATTGGATAGAAGATTCGAAATAACCTGCCCAATCCGAGCCTCGTCCGCCCGCACGAATATTTTTTTGCCCTTTTTCTCAACATTAAACGACACGCCAAATTGATCGGCGTAACTTTGATTAATTTCGATTGCCTGTTTAACCAAGGCAACCATATCCACTTTGGTCATATTGTACTCCATGGCGCCGGATTGGAGTTTTTCAAAATCCAAAATATCGTTGATCAGGCCAATTAACTTCTCCGAATTCAACTTAGCCACCGTCAACATTTCAGTTGCTTTTTCCGGTAGTTCGCCCAAAACACCGCCCAAAGTAAGTCCAAGCGCCCCCATGATGGACGTCAGTGGCGTTCTCAACTCATGGCTGACCACGGCGATAAATTCTGATTTCAGGCGGTCAACTTCACGCTGTTTGGTGACATCGCGTCCCACTGATTGGATTTCTGTAATGTCACCATTTTCGTCAAATGAAGCGGAATTAGACCATTCAAAATCATGTAATTCGCCATCAGCAGAGCTAATTTGATTTTCGACAATTTTATACTGTTCCGCCGGCGTAAAGGAGGCAAAATAATTTTTTAAATCTTCTAATCCATGTTCCGGAACTGGATCATAGAGCGAACTTCCCAGAAGGTCTTCCCGCGTCCGGCCGGTAAACCGGCAATAAGCTTCATTAACAAGCGTAAAATTACCATCGACGTTAAATACGGTGATCAGTTCCGATTGGCTGTTAATGACATTTTCATAACGATCTTCGCTGAGTTTTAGTGCGTGTTCCGCTGCCCGGTACTCGGAAACATCACGGCTTAAAATCATAAAAGCCGACTGATTGTCATATTGAATGCCAACCGAAGTGTTCTCTGCGAAAAAAGTGGTGCCATCCAAGCGAACGCGCTGGGTAACCTGAGGCAATCCTTTACCACCGGGTTTTGACGTAGTTTTTCGCCGCTCTCTTAACCAAGCGAGCTGCTCGGGATGAACTAATTTATCCGGTTGCGTTCCAATGAGAGCATTGAGGTTCTTCGCCCGGTACATTTTAACCGCAGCAGGATTACAGAATAAAATTTCCTCGCCGTTATGGATGATAACTGCATCTGGTAAAATATCAAAAAGACGATTGGCAGTTTCGGAATCGACCAAAGAGAATAAGGAGCTATTTTTTGATTTTTTAGTCATGCTTCTAAATGGACCGAAAAATTTATATCCCTAATTTGACAATATTGACTTTATTCTACTTTCAAATCCTTAAAAGAAAATTTTGTAAACCGTTGATGCATTCGGTATCTCGAAAAAGAAGTTCTTTTCGATTTTTAAGTAGATTTTTGTATTCCTTACGCTTGTCTTGATCCGAACCCATTTCAACGGCTAGTCGGATAAAATCGTCAACATCATTCGCGATATAGCTATCCAAATTCATCATGCGCAGCATGCCAGCTGATTGCAATCCACGAATATCATCGCCAGCCATTGTGACGATTGGCAAGCCGCAATCAATGGCTTCCAAGGTAGTCATCGCTCCGGTCCAGAGTAAGGTGTCTAAAAATAAATCGCAGACTGTATTTAATTCGAGATATTCACCGAAGCTAAGCTGCGGCAGGAACACCATATGCTCTTCTGCATCTATTCCAGCAGCGCGGAATTTTTCGGCTAAACGCGTTCTGAGGCTCTCAGTAATGACGGGCATATGCCGATCCAAAAAAACGAATTGGGAATTCGGTAATTCGCTGGCGATTAGAATAAGAACTTCATCGTAGCGTGGTAAATATTTGTAGTGGGTTTGGGCGCATAGAAAGAGGGTTTTCTCTTCATCAAATCCAAATTGCTGCCGTTCGGCTGGCTGAGGAGGCTCTATGGCCGGTTCATAATAAATTGAGATATGCGGCAGTTTGATCAAGGCTTCGGTATAATTTTCCTGAGCTTGCTCTGGTTCAATAAAATCGCCGGAAATAAAGTAATCGATTGAGTCATAACCGGTGGTCAAAACATGCCCCCAGGCCGCAGCTTGCACCGGTGCTAATCGCAGGGAGGCGAGCGCGTTGACCAGCTGATTTTGCCCGATCTCCAGATAAATCAAGACGTCACAGGCAGCGTCTCGGACGGCCTCAACTTGGGCAACCCAATCGGCAGGTAGCACGTGATAAACATCGGCTAGGTCTTGAGTTTCTTTGGCCAGCGGATCGGTGCCGGGATCAGCGTCGAGAATAACGATCTCGAATTTTGCCCGATCGAGATTTTTCCACCAGCCGCGAAACAGTTTGGTGACAGTATGCGACTTAAAGCCACCAGAGATAAAGCCAAGGCGTTTTTTGCTCATATCCGGTGATCGAATTGGGAGAACCAACAACTCGGATGGCGTCGCGGCGGTGTTTATGGTCGTAGCAATTTTGCCATAAATCCGTTGGAGATCAGTATCATTGGCCATCTGGCAGGAGAGAAAATAAGGCGTTGTTGAAGTCAAGACTGGTTGCCATAATTTCAGCTGTTCGATGTCTGATTTCGCCACCATATTGGCTATTTCGGTAAGCTCTCGAGTATAGAAGTCCCGCTGCTGAGATAGTTCTGACTCAGAATTATAGATCTTCCATAGAGCACCGAAACAGCGAGCCCAGCGGACTTCAAAACTATCCGGTGCGATTTCAAAGGCGAGTTCGAAATACGGTTTTGCTTCATAATGCCGGGCTTCGGCGTGCAATAGCTGAGCAAGACTTAACGGATAGATTTCATTTTCCGGCTCCAGGCCAATTAAAGCCTGCCAGGCCTCAATCTCCCGTTCATTATTCTCAATGGCGCGGGCACATTGCGTTAGCTGCTGCCAGGCAATGTCGTTGTCCGGTATTTGTGCAACACCATATTCGGCCAATTCAAATGCTTTTTCAGTGCCGCCTAAATTAATCGCGCATTGAGTTTGATGGATTAGAGCTTCATTTTGAGTTTGGGGATGAGCTGTGAGCTCTCCATAATATCCGGCGGCAAGAGACCATTGCTCAGTTTCGAAAGCCAGCCGTGCCAATTTTAAATTGGTGTCTGATTGGGCCAATAGTAAGTCCTAAAATTGTGCAAACTGGCTTGATACGATAGTATTCTACACTTCTCGGTCATACTAAAGGCTATCAGGTATTGTGAAAATATTATTCTGCAATCCACCCTGGTGGATCGGCGAACGTAACGTTCAAATCGGTGGCCGCAGTGCATCGAAATGGACCTCCGGCATTCGCGCCGGCTCGCGCTGGCCGCATACCAATCTGGTGAATTCATCGCCGGACAATTACGTTTTTGGCGATTACACCCCCTACCCGTTTTTCATGGGCTATGCCGCCTCGACTTTGCAGCAACATCCTGAACTCGATGTGCATTTTCGCGACTCGATCGCGATTCGGGAAAGTTATGAGAGTTTCTTTGAGTACCTGATGGCCGAAAAGTTTGATCTGATCTTCATCGAATCCGCTTCGCCAAGTTGGGAGCATGACAGCTGGCTCCTGTTTCAAATCAAGAAAGCTCACTTAGGCTGCGAGATTATCGTCACCGGCCCGATCACCACCAAAGCCGATGAAATTATGAAGGACAATCCAATTGCCGCCTGTATCAAAGGTGAATACGAAAAAGGCGCTCTTCGCGTGGTTAACGGTGAGCGCGGCGTTATCGATTTTGATTTACTGACCTTAGAGGAAATGAACGCCGCTCCGTTTCCATATTTTGACGCGCAAATCGCCCAGAAATACTTTGATGGCGAACCTCTCGGCCAGCAGTCACCCCAGCTTCAAGTTTGGTCAAGTCGGGGCTGCCCGTTTAAGTGCATCTTCTGTGTCTGGCCAGCCGTGATGACGGGCAATGATCCGCTCGGTGATGCGGCCCGTAAAGTACGCCACTATTCCGCCGATTATATGGAAGCCATGATAACCGAGTTGATCGAGCGTTACGGCTATAAAACTGTCTATTTCGATGATGATACCTTCAATCTCGGCAACCGCCATGTCGAGGCGATGTGTGAAGTTATGACCCGCATTGGCTTGCCCTGGTCGGCTATGTGCCGGGCCGATACCATCCGCAAAGATACCTGGCAGATTATGAAAGAAGCCGGCTGTTTCGGCGTCAAACTCGGCTTTGAAAGCGGTGATCAATGGGTGTTGAATAACATCGTTAACAAACACCTCGATCTGGAAGTTGCGCGCGAAGCTGTTGATGAGATTAAACGCCTTGATATGACCATTCACGGTACTTTTACTCTAGGGTTACCCGGAGAAACGAAAGAGCAAATGCAGACCACCCGCGATTTTATCGATGATTTGGCTTTAGATAGTTACCAACTTTCCGGTACGGCTGAAATTGAAGGTACGCCGCTGGCTAATTTATCGACGGAGGGTGGCTTGAATGGGTATGCCGGTGCCACTAAAGATCAAGGATATATCAGCGAGACCGATGGCAGCATCAAATATCTTGAGTTGGTTAAACAGCTACAGGAAAGCTGAACCTAGGCTTGATACGCGTTGATAATATCCGGACCATTGCCCGCAAATAAGCGGACAGCTTTACTGCCTGCCAAACCGGATGTGCCGGTTATGATGGCGGCGCTCATTTTGAGCCCTCAGTAAATAACGGCTCAAGCGTCGTCCGATTGTCATTCAACCAGTGATAGATATCGGTCATGACAACTTTGACGTCGCGTTGTGGAAACCAATCACCGGTTGCCAGAATTTTAGTATTATCGCTGACATACCACGGAATATCATTGGGACGATTTTCCTTGATTGAGCCGATTTCGAGCCGATTACCTGAAATATCTTCGCATATTTGCGTCAATTGAGCTAACGAGACACTATTCTCAAAGCCGCCGCCAACATTAAATATTTGTCGATTGTGGTTACCAAAATTAGCTAGCCGTGATGCTATTAAATCAGCCAGATCATCAACGTGTAAAATATCTCTAACCTGACGACCTGCACCACCATAGCCGATATAGCTCAAGGCACCGCCGAAGACATGACGCGCCATCCACAAGGTAAAGACGCCCTGCTCAACTTTACCCATCTGGCACGGCCCGGCAATTACGCCGCAACGATAGATAACCGCTTCAATGCCGTACATTTCGGTATATTCTTCAATCATCATTTCAGCTGCGAGTTTGCTGGCACCGTAGAGGGTGCGCGGTCCAGCAGTTGAGAAATTTTCATTTATACCAGCAGGAGACCAGCCAGTAACTGACGTCTCGGCATCAAGGCTAAAACGCTCATTTTGGTCTGATAAAGGGATGTCGCGGAGCGCCGCCATGCTGTAGACGCGACTGCTCGATAAAAAAATTATCCGGCCACCACAATTTCGCACATGCTCTAAGCAGTTAACGGTGCCGAGAAAGTTGGTATCGATTACATAACGCGCCTCGTCACCCTGGCCGGCCAGCACACTGGGCTCGGCGGCGCAATCGAGCAGAACATCAAGCTCTCCTAATTCAGCAATATCGTTTGGATTTCGCACGTCGCCTTTAATAAAAATTATGCCCTGTTCACCCAGTCTCGGCAGGTTCAACTCGGATCCCGGACGGTAGAGATTGTCCAAGGCGATAATTTCTGCGGTCGGGTGGTCTTGCCTAATCCGCAGAGCCAAACTAGACCCAACGAAACCAGCTCCCCCGGTAATGGCAATTTTCATTTCTAGCTCAGATCATCCAATATTAGGGCTATTTCAATTAATTATATCTTGCCGATAGTTTAAAATAGCCTAATTAAAGGTAACCGCATTCTGATCATAATTGCGTGTTGCGGCGGGGCTATCACGCTCTTATGATGCCGCGCCTTAATGCGACGCTCTATAGTGGCGCAAATTTGACGAAATTTAACTGGGTAAATTATGTCTGAGACAAAGAAAAAGAAATCATTTCGCGAAACCATTCTTTCCTGGGGAGCAAAAATTCTGCTTTCGCTGCTCGTCCTGAGTTTTGGAGTCTGGGGCATCGGCGACTATGTCGCACCGCAGCACAGTCAAAGCGCAGTCGCGACGATTGGTGAAGTCGAAATATCCAGTCATGAGTTTCAAGGCGAATTACGCCAGCAAATGAATCGCTTGCAAGGTATCTTCGGTGGCAATTTCACTAACGAGCAAGCAAAAGCCATGGGTATCGGCAATAATGTTTTGCAAACTCTCATTCAACAACGATTATTTACTGAGGGCGCCAGATCGATGGGCCTTTTAGTCAGCAATGATCTGGTGTCGCGGGAAATTCGTGACGATGCCCGTTTTAAATCTCCGGGCGGCGACTTTAATCGCCTGACATTTAGTGAAACCATTCAACGGGCCGGCCTTAGCGAACAAGGCTACATCGATTTGTTTCGGGAAAGCCTGCTGCAAACGCAGTTTCTGAGCGGCATTCAAAATGGCCGCTCGGCTCCGAGCGCGCTGACTGATCAGATGTATCGCTACCGCAACGAGAAACGCACGGCCAATTACATCGAGATCAAACACAGCTCGATTAACACGGTGCCAGCAGCCGATGATGAGGCGCTGAAGAAATTCCATAAAGACAACGCCGCTCAGTTCACGGCTCCCGAATACCGCGCCATCACCCTGGTGCAGATGCGGATTAAGGATATTGTCGACGAAATAGATGTCTCAGAAGAGCAGATCAAAGCCGCCTATGACGATCGCATCAATGAGTTCAAAACGCCGGAAACTCGCAAAATTCAACAAATTTTATTGTCCGACGAAGCCAAGGCAAAAGAAGCTTACAGCAGAATTACCGCGGGCGAAGATTATGTCAAAGTCGCCAAAGCGGTCGCTAATCTCGATGCCGCGGCGCTTGACCTCGGCACTTTAACCAAAACTCAATTGCCGCTCAAAGAACTCGCAGACGCAGCGTTTTCTCAAGGCGCCGATACCGTCAGCGCGCCAGTCAAAAGCCCGCTCGGCTGGCACATCTTAAAAGTCACCGAGATTAAAGGGGCGACGCAGAAAACTCTGGCTGCTGTCCGGGCTGACCTTAAAAAAGGCATTGCCTCTGAAAAAGCAGTCGACAGCCTGTATAATCTCTCGAATAAATTTGAAGATGAGCTTGGTGGTGGCGCCAGCATTACCGAAGCGGCTCAACGCTTAAACTTTAAAATTCGCAAAATTGCAGCAATTAACGCCACTGGTGTCGATGCTACCGGCAAAAAGATTACTGACATCGCACCCAACATTATTCAAGTGGCGTTCGGTACCGAACAGGATCAAGACAGCGCCCTGACCGATTTCGGCAATTCCGGCTATTTCATTCTGCATGTCGATGGCGTCACTGCTCCGGCGCTTAAACCTTTCGCTAAAATCCGCACTGATATCGAAACAGCCTGGAAAGCCGCGCAACAAGCGACGGCGGCTGATAAAAAAGTCAAAGCGCTGATTGACCGTATGAAAGGCGCAACGACACTGGCCGATATCGCCAAGGAGCTTAAAGTCACGGTCAAAACGACGGCAGAATTTATTCGCACTGGTGCTGGCCTCAAGGCTCAGCTGCCCGGTTCCGTTGTCAGCGGCTTGTTTAAAGCCCAGGGCAAAGAAGCGGTCTCTGGCGCGACCAACAACACTCATTTTATTGCCCAGGTGAAAGATACTAAACAGGCTAATCCGGTCGCCGATAAAAAAGGCCTCGATCAATTGAAAACCCAACTGAGTACTAATATCAGCAACGATATTACCACCCAGCTCGCCAACGCCTTGCGGGGCAAACTTGGCGTGACAATCAACCGTTCAGCGGTTGACGCCGCCTTTTAAAGCAAATGCAGGTAACGCCTGATTTATCCAGCTTCTCTGCAGTTTATGAGGCGGGACAGACACAAATTGTCTCAACCACCCTGATTGCCGATCTGGAAACGCCGGTTTCGGCGATGATCAAGCTCGCCAAGGGACGGCCTAACAGCTTTTTACTGGAATCCGTTGAAGGTGGCTCAATTCGTGGCCGCTACTCCTTTATCGGTCTGAATCCCGATCTGATTTGGCGCTGCTACGGTAATTCAGCGGAGATTAATCGTCAGGCTTTGGCCGATCCGGATAAGTTTGAGCCGTGCCCGGTGGCCGCTAAAGACGGCGCCCTCGCCTCCTTCCGTTCGTTGCTCGAAGAATCTAAGTTTGAGCTACCGGAAAACATGCCACCGATGGCCTCCGGGCTGTTTGGCTATATGGGCTATGACATGGTGCGCCTGGCTGAGAACGTGCCGGACAATAACCCCAGCACAATCGAGGTGCCGGATGGCCAATATATCCGCCCAACCATCATTGCCGTCTTTGATACCATCGAGGATCGGATTACTGTGGTGACGCCAAGCTGGCCGACAAGCGATCTTTCTGCCGAGCAAGCGTATGAGCAGGCCTTATCACGTCTTGGTGCCGTGCTGGATGATCTGGCTTCAAACCTGCCGCGCCAACAAAGCGATATCGATTTGGCCCGGCTGCCGGAACCAAGCAGCAATATGACGCAAGACGAATTTCATGAGATTGTCGCCAAGGGCAAAGAATACATCCTCGCTGGTGATGTCTTCCAAGTCGTGCTTTCACAACGCTTTTCAGTGCCGTTTGATTTACCGCCCTTGGCATTTTACCGCGCCTTGCGCCGAGTTAACCCCTCGCCCTTCCTGTTTTTCCTGGATTTTGGTGAGTTTTCAATTGTCGGCTCTAGCCCGGAGTTGCTGGTGCGCTTGCGGGATGGCCGGGTTACCATCCGACCGCTCGCCGGAACCCGCCCCCGCGGCAACACTGTCGCCGAAGATCATGCCTTGGCCGAAGACTTGCTGGCTGATCCAAAAGAATTGGCTGAACATCTCATGCTCCTGGACCTCGGTCGCAATGATGTCGGCCGGGTGGCCAAAGTCGGCACAGTTGAAGTCACTGACCGCAATGGTATCGAGCTTTATTCTCACGTCATGCATATCGTCTCTAATGTCGAAGGCGATATTGATGCGGAGAAGTTCGATGAGATCGACGCCCTGCTCTCAGGCTTTCCCGCCGGCACGGTTTCCGGCGCACCAAAAGTCCGGGCGATGGAAATCATCGACGAGTTGGAAACCTTGCGGCGTGGTATTTATGCCGGCTGTATCGGCTATTTTGGCGCTAATGGCGACATGGATACCTGCATCGCGCTCCGTACCGCTGTTTTAAAAGATGGCCAGCTGCACGCGCAGGCTGGGGCCGGTATTGTCTCCGACAGCGACCCTGAGTCCGAATACCAGGAATGCCGCAACAAAGCCAAAGCCCTCATCCGCGCCGCCGAAGAAGCCGTGATCTACGCCGGCGGTGAAAACTAACTAACTATCGCCCCAAATTCAGCGGCGACAGGCCGCGTTGTTTAGCGACAATGGCACTGACCGGTACCAGCACAAAACCTTTCTCCGCCATCACCGCCAGCCATTGCGACAGCGCCACAATCGTCGCATCACGGGGATGGCCAATGGCCACAGCGTAATTATTACGCTTGGCGAAAATCTCCATGCGGCGAAGCTGTTTGTTGACGGCTTCAACGGTTGGCACATTATCCAGGAATATATTGCGCTG
>JABIIH010000176.1 GCA_018649245.1 Rhodospirillaceae bacterium
ACATTTTTGACTGCCCCGCCAATTTGCGAGCCGATAACATCCCGCGAGCGGTAAATTCTGAAGTAACGTGCGCTCAAAGTTTCCATCAGAACCTTAGCCATGGTTTCATCATCGCAGGCCAGGGTTACGGCAGTTGGCAAATCACGCGCCACTTCGGCAGCGAAGGTCGGACCGGATAAGACAGCCAGAGGTTTGCCCGGCAGCATTTCGCCGACGACCTCGCTCATTAGAGCACAGCTGCCTTGTTCAATGCCTTTGGCGCAAATAATCGCCGGCACGCCACTTGGCCAATCATCGGCTGCGGCTTCACAGACAGCGCGCATATGCTGCGCCGGCGCCACCAACAGAACAGCATCTGCATCAATTGCATCGGCTATAACGGTGGTGGCTTTGATGCTGGGATCAAGTTCGTAAGTTGGCAAAAAAACGCTGTTTTCCTGGTGACGGTTTATAGCTTCCGCCACTTCAGGCTCGTGGGCCTGGATAGTAACTTCATTGCCCGCTCTGATGGCGGCCATGGCCAAAGCTGTACCCCAAGCGCCAGCGCCGATGATGCCGATCTTACTCATGAATTATTTATGCCGCTGTCACGTAATTAAGGCAAGACACTCTATTGTAAGATTAAGCTTTGACGCCGGCGCCAATTGCTGCTGGAGCATCCGGATCAAGCGGCCAGCGGGGCCGGGGTTTAAAATCGAGCGGATCGGTCTGTCCAGCTTTCAGGCGTTCGAGCCCGGCCCAGGCGATCATGGCAGCATTGTCGGTGCAGAGCTCGGCCGGCGGCACTATCAGTTTGATATTTTCAGATTTTTCCAATTCGCTTAGACGTTTGGCCAAAGTCTGATTGGCCGCAACACCACCGGCGACCACCAGCGTATCACCGTCCGGATGGCGCTGCCGAAACTGCTTCAGCGCATTTTGGCAGCGGTCAATCAGGACATCACCGGCGGCGGTTTGAAACGAAGCACATAAATCGGCAATATCCTGGTCGCTCATTTTCTCCTCGCCGCCAAAATGTTCAATTTGCTTGCGGATCGCGGTTTTGAGCCCGGAGAATGAAAAATGACATTCTTTCCGGCCCAGCATCGGACGCGGCAGCTTAAACCGCGTACCATCACCGCTCGCCGCCGCGCGCTCGACAATCGGCCCGCCGGGATAGCCAAGCCCCATCATTTTAGCCGATTTATCAAAGGCTTCGCCCAGGGCATCATCCACCGTGGTGCCAAGCCGTGTGTAGCGGTCGACGTCTTCTACAATCAAGAGCTGGCAATGCCCGCCGGAGACCAACAGCAATAAATAGGGAAATTCGACATTCTCCGTCAGTCGGGCGGTTAAGGCGTGCCCGGCCAGGTGATTAACCGCAATAAAGGGCTTGTTCTGCACGCTGGCGATAGCCTTGGCTGACATAACGCCGACGATAACGCCGCCGATCAGTCCGGGGCCACCGGTGGCGGCAATACCGTCGAGTTGCGCCAGCGAAACATCCGCGTCGTCCAGGGCTTGTTTGATCAGGTGATCAACATGTTCGAGATGCGAGCGGGCAGCAATTTCAGGCACAATACCGCCGTAGGGGCGGTGTTCATCCTCTTGGCTGAGGACAATATTACTTAAGATTCGCGCCTCCGGGCTGGCCGCATCGCTGACAATTGCCGCAGCGGTTTCATCACAGCTCGATTCGATACCCAAAACGATCATACCGGCAAGTGCTCAAATTCATAATTCTTACCCAAAATAGAGGTATTTCGGGTTTCATCGCCGGACTTTACTCTTTATGTTTCGACAAAACCACAACCAGTATTAAAGCCAACATTGTTGAGTGAAAAAATATAATTATGGCAGCTGTCGATAAACTTCGTGTTGGTACCCGAGGTAGCCCCCTGGCACTGACCCAGACCAACCAAGTCATTAATATTTTAAAAGAGCATCATGCCGTTTTGGGTAATAACGGTGCGGTCGAAACGATTGTGATCAAAACCACGGGCGACCGGGAGCAAAGCCGCTTGCTATCCGAGATTGGCGGTAAAGGCTTGTTTACCAAAGAGCTTGATGAAGCGATGCTGCGCGGTGAAATAGATATCGCTATCCATTCCATGAAAGACATGCCGACCTTTCTGCCGGAAGGCATCGTGCTGCATGCAATTACCGAGCGGGTCGATCCCCGCGATGCCTTCATTTCCCCTAAAGCCAAATCGATCTCTGATTTGCCGCAAGGCGCTATCGTTGGCACCGCTTCGCTGCGGCGAAAATCCCAAATTCTTAATCTGCGGCCTGACCTTCAAGTGGTGCCGTTTAGAGGCAATGTTGACACGCGTCTCAATAAATTGGAGGCCGGTGAAGTAGATGCGACGTTGTTAGCCTATGCCGGCTTAACCCGGCTGGGTAAGCAGGATGTCGTGACCAGTTTGGTTGAGACAGATCAAATACTCCCGGCTGTCGGCCAAGGTGTCTTGGCGGCGACCTGCCGGGAAGAAGATTTGCGTGCTAATGCCATGATCGCCTCGCTGGCGCACCCGCCAACCACTGCGGCGGTGCTGGCCGAACGGGCGATGTTGGCGGTTTTGGATGGTTCTTGCCAAACCCCGATCGCGGGATTGGCGCATTTGGACGGTACAGGTAAATTGGATTTGCGTGGTATAATCGCCCGGCCCGATGGTGCTGAAAAAGCCGAAGTTGAATTAAGCGGCTTGGCCTCTGAAGCGGAATTGTTGGGCACTCAGGTTGCCGAAAGGTTGTTACTTGAAGCTGGTCCATCAATCTTAGACGCGATAAAAGCAGCCGGACCTGATATAATTCGCCCGCATCCTGAAATGGAGCGCTCAAATGGTCTGCTCGCAGACCCAAAGGAGGACTAAACAGGTATCATGCGTGTTTTGGTTACCCGACCTGGTGAAGATGGCACAGCTTTAGCTGAATTGCTCGGTGCGCGTGGTGTAGAATCAGTGGTTGAGCCACTTTTGGCAATTAAACAAATTGAAGGCCCGGCGCTGGCGCTTGAAGGTGTTCAAGCCTTTCTGTTGACCAGCGCAAATGGCGTACGGGCACTGGCGCGTAGAACGGACCGGCGGGATATCCCAGTCTATGCGGTGGGTGACGCAACGGCGACGACTGCCCGCGGTACCGGCTTTACCCAGGTGCATAGCGCTGCCGGTAATGTCGAGACCTTGGCGGAGCTGGTTGCTGAACTGCTTAAAGCAGAAGACGGGCCACTATTACATGTTGCTGGTTCCGCCGTGGCAGGTGATCTTATTGGTTTGGTCGAAGCCGCCGGTTTTGAGTGTAAGCGCGAAGTACTCTATGAGGCGGCAAACGAACGCAGTCTGACATCTTCGACCATCGCCGCCATTAAAGATAATCATATTGAAGCGGTGACACTTTACTCGCCACGCTCGGCAGAAATATTTGTCGAGCTTATCCGCAAAGCCCGCCTCGTTAGATCGTGCCGGAATATGTTGGCAATTTGTCTCAGCCAAGCGGTCGCTGATAAAATAAGTGAGCTGCATTGGCTGGATATACATATTGCCGCTGAGCCCAACCAGGAGGCCTTGCTGGATTTGGTAGCGGCATTGAACGATGCCGAAGGTACCACAGCGGAAACTCAGGAAATTTCACAAACTACGGCAGAACCAGAAATGGCAGAAGAATTACCAACATCCTCAAGATCAACTCCAGCCCACCGCGTTGCCCCAATTCAGCGCCGTCAGGGCGGCTCCGGCCTAACGGTATTCGTTACTTTGCTGGCCGTTGCCATTATCGCCGGGGCTGCGATGGCGACGAAGCCCTTGTGGTTTCCCAAAGTGCAGGCGATCGCTCCAGCCTTGTTTGCGGCTTCTGAAACTGAGGTAGAGATCACCAAACTAAGCGGCCGTCTAAAAGCGCTTGAAGAAAGCCAACAGGTACCGGAATTAGAGGCTCTTCAACAAGAAAGAAAGCGTCTGCAATCTCACTTGGATGCGACCTTGAAGCGCCTGGAAAAACTTGAAAATTCTATTGGTTCCGTCAAAAAGATGATTGAAGCGGTAAATTCAGATTCCGGCACTGGGGCGGTTGAGACCTTAAAAAAATTGTCCAGCCGGCTAGATGTTCTGGAAAAAGAAAATTCAAATTACAGCACTGTTTTTCAAACCAAGGACGGTAGAACTCTCAATAATTTGGCCAATCAAGTAGCCGATTTGGAAAAGAAATTACCCCAGACAACAAGTGATAACCAAAGCAGCGAAGCACGGGCATTGGTATTGTCGATTGGTCAATTGCGTGAAGCTGTCCGTGCTGGCCGGAGCTTCGAGGATGAACAGGCGGCGTTGAAAATTTTGGTTCAGAAAAATGCCGAGCTGCAAAAAGTTCTTGGCGACGCCTTAAATCAACTTGGCAGTATTGCTGCCAGCGGGGCGCCGAATTTACCGACATTGCGCCGTGAGTTTGACACCCAGGCCGGCAATATTGTACAGGCGGGTTTGGTACCTGATGAAGGTGGCTGGTTTCAGCGCACGATTGCGCGGCTAACCGAATCGGTGAAATGGCGGCGTACCGATAATCTCGCCGGAGATGGCGTTGAAGCTATTGTTGCGCGGGCCGAGCGGGCATTGAAATCGCGGGATGTTGAAAAGGCGATCAAGGAATTGTCGGCCCTTCAAGCGAAACCCGCCGTTTTGGTGAAAGATTGGCTGGTGGGTGCCAAAGCTTACATCCTGGCCGAAAAAGCCCTGGCCGAATTACAAACCCGGGCCGTGGCTCAAATGGCGGCGGGGCAGTAGAGCTCGATGATTAGAGCTGTCTGGTTCCTTATATTATTGGCGCTGATAAGTTTGGGCGCGGCTCTGGTGGCGGACAATCCAGGGGCGGTTTCGCTGCAATGGCTGGGCTATAAAGTCGACACCTCAATCGGTGTGTTGTTTGCCGGGATATTTTTCATCTCGATCTGTCTGGCGATTGTTTTCCGGGTTTGGTTCTTTTTCAGAAATGCGCCGAAACGAATTGGCAAAGTGCGCCGGGATTGGCGCCGGGATCGCGGCTACAAAGCGCTCACTCAAGGCATGGTCGCGGTTGCTGCTGGCGATGCGCAGGAAGCCCGCCGCCAAGCGCGTAAAGCTGAGAATTTGTTGGCCGAGCCACCGCTTACCATGCTGTTGTCGGCACAAGCTGCGCAATTATCTGGCGATGAAAAAGCCGCCGGTAAGTTCTTTGAAAAAATGGCCGAGCGCAAGGACACCAAATATCTCGGTATCCACGGGATGCTCAATCAGGCCATTCAAGAAGGTGATAAAGATGTTGCTCTTGATCTTGCTGAGCAAGCGATTGAATTAAAGCCGAAAACGGACAATGTGTCCCGGGCTTTGTTTGATTTGCAGGTCCAAAGTGGCAATCTTGAAGAAGCCGAAGAAACCATCCGCAAGGCCGTCAAAGATAAACTTATCGACAATGACACCGGCCGCCGCCGCCGCGCCGTTATCTTGTATCAACGCAGTGTGGAAGCGGAAGGAGATGGCAAGCTGAACGATGCCCTCAACTTTGCCCGCAAAGCCAATAATCTGGTACCGGGTTTTGTGCCGGCGGCGGTGCGTACGTCGCGTCTCTTACAGCAAGCCGGCAAACGCCGCAAAGCTGCCTCGGTGATTGAGGAAATATGGGTAACCAACCCGCATCCGCAATTGGCTGAGGTGATGGCAGAACTGTCATCGGGTGGTGGCGAGCAGGAAAAAATGCGGACCATCGAGAAACTTGCCAATTACAACAAAGATCATGTTGAAAGCCACGTGGCGATTGCCAAGGCAGCACTGGTTGCCGGGATGTGGCAGGAAGCGCGTGAGCATCTTGAGGCCATTGCCGATTTAAACTCTGCCGAGATACCGTCGGCGCGAATATGCCGCTATATGGCTGAATTGGAAGAAGGCGAGAATTCAGATATAGAGGCTTCACGAGAGTGGTTGAAGAAAGCGGCTATTGCCGAGCCGGATTCAGCCTGGAATTGCAGCAGTTGCGGTCAAGTGATGGCTGAATGGGAGCCGGTCTGTAATCACTGCGAAACTTTCGATACTTTGGAATGGCGCACGCCACCCCGGGTGACGCGTTTGGCGCCGGTCGATTTGCCGGCTGAAAACACCGGCGAAGAATTGGGCGAGACCATCGATATGGAACCAGAACAAGAAATTGATGCCGGGGCGCCCCCCAGTGATGAAACTACTAAACACTGAGGCTTAGGAGACTGCCTAAATGAGTGTGGATACGAAAACGCTCGATGCCGCAGTTGAACACCACCAAAATGGCGAGTTGGCCGTAGCGGTTGAAATTTATCAGGAAATTCTCAGTCATGATCCGGATAATGCCGATGCCTGGCATCTTATGGGGGTGGCCGCCCACCAGCAGGGCAACAATGAACTCGCCCGGACGCTTATTCAAAACGCGATTGGTTTAAACAGTAAAATTTCAGACTTTCACAGCAATCTCGGTATGGTCCAACGAGCGTTGGGCGATGATGAGGATGCGGAAACGGCTTTCCGCCGGGCGATTGAAAATAATCCGGCTCATGCCAAGGCGCTCAGCAATCTTGCCGGACTGTTGCGTAGCGGCGGCCAGTTTTCGGTCGCGGTCGATTATGCCCGCCGTGCCGTTCAGGCCGAACCAACGGACCCTGAGGTCCACATCAATCTTGGTAATGCTTTAAAGGATCTCGGTGGCGAGTGGGTTGAAGATGCCGTACGGAGCTATCGTCAAGCCATCGGCCTCACCTCCAATTACGCCCTGGCGCATTGGAATCTTTCCTTGGCGCTATTATCGCTCGGCCACTATGAAGATGGCTTTGCCGAGATGAAATGGCGCTGGCTGTGGTCCGGCTTCCCCGCCCAGGCAAGGGACTTTAGACAACCGAACTGGCAAAAAGACGAGGATATATCCGGTCAGCGCATCCTGCTCCACGCCGAACAAGGTTTGGGTGACACCGTTCATTTTATCCGTTATGGCGAGCTGGTTAGAGCATTGGGCGCAACGGTTATATTTGAATGCCCGGCACCGTTAGGACCGCTTATTACAGAGACCGCTCTGGTGGATAAAGTGGTTAGCGTTGGCGACGCACTGCCTGATTTTGACTGTCATGCCGCGCTGCTTGATTTGCCGCATCTTTGCAATACGACAGAGGCGAACATTCCGGCTGATGTGCCCTATCTAAACGTCCCGGCTGAGCTCGCTGCAAAGTGGCGAAAACGGGTGGCGCAAAGTGACGGTTTGAAAATTGGTCTTAATTGGAGTGGCAATTCGGAGAGCCCGGTTGAGCAATTCCGCGCCCTGCCACCGGATGATTTGGCCGCTTTGGCGGCGCTCGAAGGTGTTAGTTGGTTCAGTTTGCAAAAAGGTGACCCGGCGCAAGATGTGCCAGCTTTATCAAGTAAGTTTAAGCTGATCGATACGGGTTCTGAAGCGCTGGTGGAAACGGCTGGCCTGATTGCTGCCCTTGATCTCGTCATCACCTCGGATACGGCGATCGCGCATCTCGCCGGTGCACTCGGCAAACCGGTTTGGGTCTTGCTTCATCACGCCCCGGATTGGCGCTGGTTGACAACGGGTAGCGGAAATCCGTGGTATCCCTCGGCGCGATTGTTCCGCCAACTTCAACCCGGTGCCTGGGCGGAGGTAATTGCGGAGGTGATGTCGGCGCTGATTGCGGAGGTTGGATAAAAAAAACACTCTGGTCAAATAGGATTTAGCGGTATATTTAGACCCAGTAAATCACGCCTGTTTTGGGCCGCTTTAGCTCAGCTGGTAGAGCATCGCATTCGTAATGCGGGGGTCGGGTGTTCAAGTCACCCAAGCGGCACCATTCTTTTCAATGACTTAACGATTATTCTATGAGAGCTTTTGAGGCCGTAAATGCACATTAAGTGCATGGCAGCCTCGTATAATGTCGCCTTAAAGTATTATTTTTGATGTCCGATAACGAATGTTCTAATGGTGATCGAAAAACTATATCTATCTAATGTTCTGGAATCGATCAAAAGCGTCTGCTTTACCCCCGAAAGCGGACGTTAGCCAAGATAATGTCGATTGTGAGCTTCCATTGGAATACTCCACTGTATGCATTAGCTGAGTGTATAATCGAAGGCACTATTCAAATAGTGTCGCTTACCGAGCTCTGCACCGGCCTGCCGGACGATCCCATAAGCCGTAGTCACATGAAACGCGATCTGCGGTATAGCAATTCGCAGTAGGTAATCCTGACCTTTGAAACGCGTAGGCTCTCCACGAGCAATAATTTCTATTGTCTTTTCCTCAGCACCATCCAGCTCATTTTCTGAAACCGACTGCAAAAGCGACAGAGTTTCTTTTATGAGATCCCGTGGCTCTCGGATGGATAATTCACCCATTTCGGTGAAAGCGGGCACGTCTCTGCCGGCCAATCGTGATGCTGCTCGGCCATGATCCGCTGCCCTCCAAACCTGCATCGAAAACGAGAACATATCTGGGGACAAACTGCTGCCCATTAGTTTATCTTCTTCAACCTTTCCCTCCTTCACCAGACCTTCTGCGTGGTCAAGCACGTTTAACATAGCTGTGAGTAATTGCTCTGTTTCTGTTCGGACAAGATTGTAAATAGATATTCCCATGACAGTTTAATGCTCCAGTCGAGTAATACCGGCGCTCAAATTAATAGGCTGCGACACTTGTATTGATATTTGAGTTCGGCTTCCTAATCACAGGATAATAGATCTCCTATCGGAGACAAGGAATTAAATTGACGAAATGCCTGGCATTGGTTAATGGCAGACATTCTCATGCGTCGTTTTAATGCCAGATATACCGCCGAAAGCGGACATAATCGAGTTAAGGCAAAAGAGTCATCTTTTGACCCAAAGCGGACACCACTGAGTGTGATGGAAAAAATGTAGTCCCATTAGTTACCGGTGATAAGGTGTAATGATGATCGCCCGTCGCGTCATGCTTATGGCTTTATTTCTTACGCTGGTGACTGAACCGGCCAAGAGCCAAAACACACGGGTTGATTTCAGCCGAGTCGGATTTTCACTCAGCTGTCGTATCTGGATTAAAATACGCCAGACCGGCGGTGAAGGGGATCGGGCCAAGTTGCAGGCCTGGCTGACCGATGTCGTCGTTGGCAACCGGTATGTGTCGATCACTGTAAACAGCGATGAAGGTCTGGATTACGCTGGTATATTCGGCCTGACGGATAACTTTTGCCAGGACTATCCTAGCAAAACTCTCAAAGACGCTGCTGAGTTGTTGATCGAAGAAATGGAGTCGCGCTAGCGGAGTGGGCGTGGTTGAAGCACCACTCGTAGACCATCATTCAATACTAGCGGACATTATCGGCATATCGTAGCCTCAAGAGATGAATGCGCGACTACATTTAGATCTTACTTCATAAAGCCATAAACCACTGCCTTGCAGAGCTTGGCAAATGCACGTTTAGAAATGCTGTTACCAAATTCACTCCCCGTGAGGCGCTCCAGCATCTCTGCGTGCAGGTCAGGCGCTTGCGCCACTAGGTCGGGCAGGTGCCATGGAAATTTTGAGAAAGCGGCCTTGGCGTTGTTGAGGATGTCCTCGGCAGCCTCCTGCCACTCGCCGCTAACCTTTATATCATTCTCGCGGCGCACCAACACTTCGGCAATGGCGGTTAGCGCCGCCTTCGTCCAGCAGGCCCGCTCCACACCGGATGTGTGGGTCTCTAATATTTGCTCTTCGGCTTCGTCTAGGGAGAAAAGGATATCAAACTTGTCAGTCTTACCGTTGGTAAATAGATCATAGACGCGCACCAGCACCGGCGCCAGATTGGTGCCGGCGCAAGTCTTGCCCCCAGGGCATTTGGCGCATGACTGAATGTCGAACCTCTTTTCGCAGTAAAATCCGTGACCATATTATACTCTACGGACAGAATGTCATAAAAGAACGGAGTGGGTCCAACGGCTGATCAATAAGAGGGCTGCGACGAAGATACCAGAAGAATAATTTCTGCTATTGGCTAAAAGCCGACAATAAGCGATATCAATTTGGTATCAGCTAGCCCTACATAGCGGACTCTTTAGGTGGCTTGAGCCCTGCCCTAATTAGAACCATAATGGAAACATGTTTGATAATCCTAATGAAAAGCCGCAAAAACCCGAGAAACAACTGAATGTTTTAGGGACAGATTTAGAAGTTTGCGGGACTGATCCGCTGACCGGGTTCTATCGTGACGGCTGCTGCAACACCGGTCCCCATGATGCAGGAGCTCATACAGTGTGCGTTGTTGTTACTGACGAGTTTCTGCAATTCTCTATGAGCAAAGGAAATGATTTGAGTACCCCCATTCCTCAGTACGGATTTGATGGACTGAAAGATGGTGACGCGTGGTGTTTAGTTGCATTACGTTGGGAAGAAGCAAGAATGGCAGGTGCTGCTCCACGAGTGAAACTTAGGGCAACCAATATTAAGACTCTAGAATACGTTGATCTTGCTGATCTCAAAGAGCATCAAATCGACCTGAATTGAGGTGCATATATGCTCTCAGAGTTACGTAGGCGGTCAAAAAATGATGTCCGGTATGACCCCAAAAGCGGACACAATCGAACTAACGAAATAGAGTCCGCTTATGACCCAAAGCGGACATTGGGGGTAATCGCTGCGCTAAGGCAATTTGCCTATGTCGAAATTGCCGTTAGATTGGGAACCGATCAAGATTGGCGGGACAGCGTATCCGCTAAGATTTCAAAGCATCAACATAAGCTTTTTGAACGCGACGAAGTCGTCGATGAATTGAGTGATTTTTTATGCGCTCAATTAAACCCTGCTTAATTCAGCCAAGAAAATTCTTCCGCCACGATTTGGTTCAAGTCGAGCGGTGCAGGATTCCCATCTGAACCGATTAGAAGCATCATCTAGGTTTCAATTTCATCAAACAGCATTCTTATTTTGTCACGCAAAAGTCGCTCATTACGGTATTGCTTTATACGCGGTGCCATCGTGCGAAGATGTTCTTTTGCCGATTGCAGCGCCGCTAGATAACGCTCGGAAGGTGGTCCCTTTTCACCACTTATTTTGGCTTCGACCGCATTCAATTTTATGTTCGGTACTCTTCTCTGATTGCCTTCAATCTCTTCTATTCTCGCCTTCATGAGTTTTAACGCGCCCTCTCGGCTTGGCGAATTTGGCGGATGAATATAGTCCAATAGCCATTGAGCGGTATCTACCCGCTCTACCAACAAAATGTGAAAAAACCTGCGCCAAAAATATAAATCCCACATCGTTTGGGTTTTTCCCTTACTACCGTCCATAGGAAGCACGCCAACATCGATATAAATGCGGCGATCTACCATATCGGCAATTTGCTGCAACCACAGATCACTGAACCAGAATGGAAAATAAGGAAACAGGAATTGACCTGCGTAATTCACCCATTGGGCTGTCTCGATCATGAAGGTGACGTTTGCATTCGGCTCCAGAGGATCACACAAATAGCCGATTGCCATGCCATCGCTCGATTCTTGGGCCATTGTGGTCCGTATTATCGCATCCCAATTGTCGGTGACGATGGTATAGTCATCGGGAAACCCCATATAAAAAGCGGCGTTGCTGGAACGCCGCCAGAGTTCATTCAACCCTTCGGGTAAGGTGCTTGGACGTGGCAGGACCAGCCAGTGGATCGGAAAGGGTATCGAGCGGTGCCAACCTGTTTCGATGAGTGCCAGCGTTGCCGCGTCATCGTCATCCACGTAAATCCACATTGCCACATTGTCCGGATCACTAACTCTTTCCGCTGCTGATTCAATAGCCTGGACCAGATTATCGGGCCGCCCACGTGTCATACATAAAACGTTTATCAATGCCTGATTGTCGATCGGCTTGATTAAGGTCGGGGCGGTCACAAAGAAACTCCTCGCAGTTCGATACGCGGTCAAACTAACACGGTTTCGAGTGCGCAGGACGAACATATGGCTACAAGGTCGAAACTTTGATCTTCTTGAGAGAGATCGGTAACGTCTCCCTGGTTGACGGAAATTCTATCATCAATACCGCAAAGTTTGTTCAAATGCACCGCTGCTTCGACAAATTCCTGCGTTAGGTCAATCGCCTCAATCTGACAGCCAAAAGCATTGGCGATATAGCGAATTGAGCCACCAACGCCACCTCCGTACAATTGGTCCACCAAGTTCAGCATCTCGACAGTGGGATTTGAGGTATCATGTCCCGCTTTCTCTAGAGCGCTCAAAATGCGGTCAGAGAGTTCGTTGGAACCATATAATGTGTTTGGATCGTTGATGTTGCGTTGGTTATGTTGTCCTCCCTGATATGCGGTTTTAATTTTTTACACTAACTTATAGTAGATATACTACATATTAGAATACCCCTAAATTGCAACTAGTTCCAAGAAAATCGATACCAATTTCGCCTATCAGATTCCCGTGCATTGTTTTTATTTAATGTTCGCTTTTGGCTAATAGCGGACTCTTTGGCGCCTGGGAAATAGCGTCTGCTCTACTCCCGAAAGCGGACATAAGAACCCTGGTGGTAATATTCCGAAACTATATCAGAAAAAAAATGGTGCCTCGGGAGAGACTCGAACTCTCACTCTGTTGCCAGAACGGGATTTTGAATCCCGCGCGTCTACCAGTTCCGCCACCGAGGCCCGATGAATATCAAGGGAAGACGGCGGCGATCATACAAAAGCTTTTCGCTGGGTCAACCACTTGCGTTGAATTCGAGCTCTTTTTCCCTATGTTTTTTAAGTTCAGAATTTTACCGCGCCGGCGATCCCACATCACCCGATAAATCGCCCGCTCTATATTAATGGAATAAATAATTAATAATGTAATTCATAATTAATTATTATATTTCATACTAAATAATAAATTGCGTTAATTTAAAAATGATGGTTTAATACCCTTATAATAATTATGGGATTGAGGCGTCATGGGTGAAACACCCGCTCCTGAGTTAGAGATCGAAGAGGACCGTTCAGCGGTGCTGTGGTACAGCGCGGAACGAAATGCGGCTGAAAAACCGGCCGAAACTGCCGAGTCCGAAAATTCTGGCACGACTATATCAATTGATGTGTTGTTGTTTGGTCTGTTATCGGCCGTGACGACGGAAAGTCCGATATCGCTCAGTCTGCCGAGTACCGCGACGCCGCTGGATGTTGTGGCCGCACTTGAGGACCGCTTCGGCGCCGACTCATTCGCTCAGATTAAAGATCCAAATATCGGAATTTTAACGTGCTGCCGCTTGTTTGTTAATGGCGAGCCGTTCGAAGACCCCTACGCCCCGATTTCCCCCGACGGCCTAGCGGGGACCATCGAAATGATCATCCTTAAAGGATTTGAGGGCGGATAAAAGCCGCCAGGAAGGAACCCCTGACATGAACGAGATCAAGCCACCGAGAATAGTTGAAAGAGCTCCTGAAGGTGATGAATGGATACCCTCGACCTGTAACCTTTGCTACGGCACTTGTTCGATCCTGGTCCACAAAGTCGATGGCGTCGCCGTCAAAATAGAAGGCAATCCCAAAAGCACGGTCGGTAAAGGACGCCTCTGCGGTAAGGGCGTCAGCGGCTTGATGACCCATTACGATCCTAACCGGGTGCGGGTGCCCATGCGTCGCACCAATCCCGAAAAAGGCATCGGTATTGACCCCGGCTGGGAGGAGATTTCCTGGGACGAGGCCTTGGATGAAATCGCTGGCCGCTTGAAAAAGATCAGGGCCGAAGATCCCCGCAAACTGTCGATCCAACGCACCACGACAGTTTACACCATGGGCCTGCCCTGGGCTGCTTTTGCGCCCGGTTTCGGCACCACCAATGTGTCGGAAGGCGGCGGTGGCCTGCATTGTGGTAATTCCGCTCACCAAGTGTCGGGCTTGCTGCATGCTTCCTGGGGGGTTTTGCCAGATTTCCAATATTGTAATTACGCGCTTTATTTCGGTGCCTCCAAGGGTCACGCAGCGGGTCACAATTCAAATTCCAATATGGGTCAGGCGGCAGATGCCCGTGAGCGCGGCATGAAAATGGTGGTGATTGACCCAATGTGCAATTTCGCCGCCGCCAAGGCGAATGAATGGGTGCCGATCCGGGTCGGCACGGATGCAGCATTGGCGCTCGCCATGTGTAACGTTCTGGCCAATGAGCTCGGCACACTCGACATTCCTTATCTTAAAGCCAAGACCAATGGTCCTTATCTGATTGGTCCTGACGGCACCTATGTCCGGGATATTGAGACCAACGAGCCGCTGGTCTGGGATACCAAAGACAGCATCGCCAAGCCGCATAATGTTGCTGATTCCGAAGACATGGCTCTTGAAGGCGAGTTCGAGGTTAATGGCGTGACCTGCCAGCCGTCTTTTATTTTACTCAAAGAGCATTTGAAAAAATACACCCCGGAATATGCCGAGGAAATCACCACGGTGCCGGCTGAAAATATCCGGCGATTAACGGCAGAGTTTGCCAAAGAAGCGCGGATCGGCAGCACCATCGTTATTGATGGGGTTACCTTGCCCTATCGTCCTGCCGCGGCGATTGCTTTCCGCGGCTTGCAAGGCCACCGCAATGCGACCTTTAACTTTTTAGCCGTGCTGTTGTTGAACCAACTGGTCGGCGCCGCCGATGTGGTCGGCTCCTGTCACGGTTTTAATTCTGCCTTCGATGGCATTCCTGAGACCGGACGCATGGGCTACCAACCCAAGGCCGGCCCCGACGGTCTGATGGAAGTCGGCACCTGGATGGCCTACGATCCGCCTTACCCTCGGCCCGAACCCAAAAAGCCTGAAGAAATGGGGCTGCAGGATTTATTCGTCATGGGTATGACCTCGCCGTTTTTTAACTCGAAAGAGGGCGAAGAGCTGTGGGAAAAATTAGACATGCCCTACCGGCCGGAGATGCTGATCAATTACGGCGCCAATATTATGATGAGCATCGCCAATAAAGATTTGATCGCGGAATCGCTCAAAAAATTGGATTTCATCGCCTCCTTCGATTTGTTTATGAACGAGACCTCGGACTTTGTTGATATCATCCTGCCGGACCGGGGCTATCTTGGTTGTTATAACACGCGTCCCAATTCCCCCTACATTTTCAGCCATCCCGCCGGTATGGGCGATTGGAGTTGGGCAATCCAGCAGCCAGTCGTCGAGCCGGAAGGCAAAGAGCGCATTTTCGCCGACGTGCTGATCGATTTGGCTGAGCGCGCAGATTTTTTATCAGATATGAATGCGGCCTTTAATGCGGTGTTTGATTTACGCGGCGAAAACCGGCTGCAAGGCGACAAAAAATATTCCTATGAAGAAATTTGCGACGCCGATTTGAAAAATAATTTCGGCGACGAACGCGGTCTTGAGTTTTTCAAAAAAGAGGGCGTAATCTCCTGGCCGAAGACACCGGAGGAAGTTTATTGGCGGCCCTTTACCGACGCGCGTGTGCCGATCTATTGGGAATGGATGCCGGAGTTGGGTAAAAAAATTCAGGCGATTTCGGGACCAGCTGGTCTTGATGTGCCGATGGAATATTACTCGGCACTGGTCGATTACCTGCCCTGCGCGTCGCATGAATGTGATCATGACAATTTTGATTTTTATACCTTCTATTACCGCGACACCCTGCACACCAATAGTTTCACCATGGAGAACGCCTGGCTGGATGAAGCTGCCCAGCTTGATCCCTATTCTTATAATATCGCCATGAATACACAATCGGGCCTGAAACGCGGGCTCGAAGATGGTGACCTGATACAATTGGAGACTGCGAAAGGCCGCAAGGTTAAAGGGCGGGTTCACTTGACCCAGGCAATCCATCCAGAAGGTCTTGGCATCGCCGCCCTCTGCGGGCATTGGGCCAAGGGTATGCCGGTCGCCGAAGGCAAAGGCATTTTTTACAACGAACTTCTTGAGCTTGATTGGGAAAACGTCAATCCGGTCAATCTAACGCTTGATCTCTGTTCTAAGGTCAAGGTCAGCCGTGTGGAGGAAAACTAATGAAGTGGGGAATGGTAATTGATTTAAAGCGCTGTGTCGGCTGTTACGGCTGCCAACTCTCGTGCAAAGCCGAACACGGTACACCGCGCGGTGTTTTTTTCGCCCGCGTATTGAAACAGGAAGAAGGGCAATATCCCACGGTTAGCCAGACCTTCCTGCCGGTGCTTTGTAACCACTGCGAAGACCCGCCTTGTGTCGATGCCTGCCCAACCGGCGCTAGCTTCGTTTGGGAAGATGACGGCACTGTTGATATTGATCACGACCTCTGCGTCGGCTGCCGCACCTGCATGCTGGCCTGTCCCTATTCCAATCGGTATTTTAATGACAATGAGCAGGCCTATTACGGTGACCAGGGCCAGACGCCTTATGAAGCGGCGCGCACCTCGCAGCACCAGGAAGGCGTGGTGATGAAATGTAATTTCTGCCGCGACCGGCGTCAGGAAGGTAAAGAGCCGGCTTGTGTCGCCAATTGCCCAACCGTGGCGCGCCATTTCGGTGACCTCGATGATCCGACCAGCAATGTCAGCCGACTTATTAAAGAGCGTGCCGGCTTTGTCCTGCATCCGGATAAAGGCACCAAACCTAACGTCTATTATTTGCCCGCTTAACCGGTATTTGAGAAGGAATTTGAGCTGTGACCAGTGCAAGATACGATCAACTGATCAATGATTTAAAAAGCGAATACCGGCCCCAACGAGAATGGGCGGAAGGCCGTGGGGCCTTTCTCATCTACGGCCATTTCCTGGTGGGTGTTGCCGCCGGCGGCTGGCTGCTGTCGAGATATTTTGGCAGCTTTGACGGCATGGTATTGTCCTACCTCTTAGCCTGTCTCGGCGGTTTAGCCCATTTGGTTAATCTGGCCCGGCCCGAACGCGCGCTCAATATGATGCTGCGCTATAAAACCTCCTGGGTCTCCAGAGGCTTTTGGGGCCTGACCTTCTTTATGATCGGTGGCCTGCTTTATTTTCTGTCGCGAAGTGAATTTGGCGCACCGTTGGGCGAAGGATCGCGAATTTCAGCCGCAGGCGACATCTTGGCGATAATCGGCTCGCTGACCATGATGTGCTATATGGGTTTTGTCTATACCGCTTCAAAAGGCATTCCGTTTTGGAATTCAACTCTGCATCCGGTGCTTTATATCGCCTATGCCATCCGGGGCGGCATTGCGGTGCTGGTTCTGACCTTGGCCTTACGCGGCCAGGAATTAGGTGGTGAGAGCGGCTTGCTGGAGCTCTGGATCGGCGTGACCGCCGTGGTGATTGTGCTTTGGGTGTTGGAAATTCAGGGCGCTGTTTCAAGTGGTGATGAAACGGCCAAACGCTCGATCAATGATTTACTAGCCGGCCGCCTGGCGGTTTATTTCTATGGCGGCACCCTGTTGATCGGCCTGGTCGTGCCACTTGTTTTAACCACCGGTACCATCGCGCCGCTATCGGCAAGTATCTTGGCGGTGATCGGCCTGGCATCGATTATCGGTGATTTCTTTATGAAATATTCGTCGATCAAAGCCGGTGTCTATCTGCCCGTCAGATTGCCTCATTTACACCGTTGATAAACTGGTGACGATGGATAAAGAAACACCAAAAAAAGGTTTTGGCGTGCAGTCGGTCGAAGTCGGCATGCATTTGCTCAAAGTATTGATGGAAATTGGCCGGCCGGCCATGCTCAAAGAATTGGCAGAGGCTGCCGACATGTCGGCCCAAAAAGCCCACCGTTATCTGGTTAGTCTGCAACGGAGCGGCATGGTCGAACAGGATGCCGCCGGCGGGCGTTACGGCCTCGGTGAATTTGCTCTCAATGTCGGCTTGTCGGCGCTGTCTCAACTCAATGTCGTCCGCATTGCCGGTGATGCCGTTGCTGAGTTGCGCAACCGCACCGACCAATCCTGTCTATTGGCGGTTTGGGGCAGCCACGGGCCAACCATTGTGCGCATGTCGGAAGGCTCCAAGCCTTTGGTAACGACGGCTCGGGTTGGCGTTGTCCTGTCGATGGTCAATTCAGCAACCGGTCGGGTGTTTGCAGCCTTTTTGCCGCGCGATACGGCGGATGAATTCCTCGCCCCCGAACTCGTGCAGGCGGACCGGGAAGCCTGTAACACGCTATTGGCTGATGTCCGCATCCGCGGCATTTCCAGAACCGAAGGCGAAGAACAGGCAACCATCAACGCGCTGGCTGCGCCGTTGTTTGATCATTTTGGTAATATCGCCGGCGCCCTGACCCTGCTGGGTCCAGAAAAACATTTCAACGCCAGTTGGGATGGCCCGCTCGCTCGTGAGCTTCTGGCCGTCTCAAAATCCGTTTCCAATCGATTGGGCTATAACGAAAACAGTTGATGTCTTATCGCCGCTGGAATTAAAGCCAGTTTGCCATTGCCGTTCGAACCCGATAGTAACGGGACGGTTTTGGAGAATAAATAAATTCATGCTGCACCGACTTTATAATTGGACGTTAGGCCTCTCCGCTCACAAGCATGCCATCTTGGCGCTGGCCTTGATATCGCTGGTGGAAAGCTCGGTGTTTCCCATTCCACCCGATATTTTATTGATCCCGATGGTCCTGGCAGCCAGGGACCGCGCCTGGATCATCGCCGGTGTTTGTATGGTCGCCTCGGTTATTGGTGGTGTGTTCGGCTATGGCATCGGCTTCTTTTTGTTTGATCAAATCGGTAAGCCTTTATTGGAGTTTTATCACTACGGCGGTAAATTTTCTGAATTTCAGGAAACCTATAATGAATGGGGCGCCTGGGCGGTCTTTTTTGCCGGCGTAACACCGTTTCCGTACAAAGTCATTACGATTTTGAGCGGTGTTACCGGGCTGAGCCTGCCGGTTTTCATCATCGCTTCCATTCTCGCCCGTGGTCTACGGTTCTTCATTTTAGCTGCCCTGTTATGGAAATTTGGTGAACCCATAAAAGCCTTTATCGAGCGCCGCCTGGGACTGTTGTTCATTTTGCTCTGTATTATATTGATCGGCGGTTTTGTCATGGTCAAATATCTGCTTTAGAATGCTTTCATGATGATAACTGAAAAAGCCGATAAAATAGTGTTGGGCGTGCTGCTGTTGGCGAGCATTGGCGCTCTGGCGACAGCCTTTACCGCGCAATATGTGTTTGGCTTGGAACCTTGTATTCTCTGCAAATATCAACGCGTGCCTTATTTTGCCGTCATTCTTTTTGCTGGAATTGGCATGCATATCGAAATGGCGGATCACGCGGGAACGCTCAAAGTCGTCGGAGTTATATTCCTGCTGGGTGCCGCATTGGCGTTTTATCATAACGGCGTTGAGCAGCATTGGTGGGAGGCGGCGACGAGCTGCGGTAGTGGCGGCGGTGATACCCTTACAACGTTCAAAAACTTTGCCAACCAATTGATGACCAAAATGCCCAAGCGATGTGACCAAATTGACTGGACCTTGTTTGGCCTGTCGATGACCGTCTACAATACGGTTACTTCAATTGGTTTGGCCGCGGTCAGTTTTTTTGGTGCCGCTGTTTTGAGAAATTATAATAGAGAAATAGAATAGCTGATGGCCCGCAAAACGAAACAATATGGCCGCCTGCCTGGTGATCCTACCAAGGATGAAATGATTGAGCGTATTATTCGCGTCGATCAAGCGGGTGAATATGGCGCAAAACGTATTTATGAAGGTCAGCTTGCCGTGTTGGGTGACACTAAAGACGGTCCAATTTTAAAAGAAATGGCGGCAGCGGAAGAAAAACATCTTGATGCTTTTAATAAGATGGTGATTGAGCGCCGCGTGCGGCCAACCGCTCTGACACCGCTTTGGCATGTCGCCGGATTTGCATTGGGCGCAGGGACTGCTTTGCTGGGCTGGGAAGCCGCTATGGCTTGCACGGTCGCCGTCGAAGAAGTGATCGAAGAACACTATGCCGATCAGTCCGCCAGGCTCGGAGCCCTGCCGAAAAGTGAAAATGAAGCTGAGCTCCAACAGGTGATCGAGGAGTTCAAAGCGGAAGAGATTGAGCACCGCGATATTGGTTTGGCCAATGATGCCGAAAAAGCGCCCGCCTATCCGGTGCTGTCAGCCGCCATAAAATCCGGTTCCCGTTTAGCCATTTGGCTGTCGGAACGAATATAAATGAATTCCCAATCTAGCGCCGATACGGCTTCTTTAATCCAAGGCTTCCTGTGGATGGGTGGTGCCGTTTTGTCATTTTTGTTTATGGCAATCGCCGGGCGCGAGTTGTCCGATACCATGAACACCTTCGAAATTATGACTTTTCGCACTATCGTTGCGCTGGCCATTACAATTATTTTTGTCATGCGAGGGGGCTGGCAGGAAATTAGAACCGAGCGTCTACCGCTTCATCTGCTGCGCAATATTTTTCATTTTGGCGGCCAGTTCGGCTGGTTTCTCGGCATTTCGCTGTTACCCTTGGCGACAGTTTTTGCCCTCGAATTCACCATCCCAATTTGGGCGGCCTTGCTCGCGGTCGTTGTTTTACGGGAGCGACTGCATCATGCCCGTATCATCGCTATCATTTGCGGTATTGGTGGTGTTCTGATTATCTTGAAGCCCGGTTCCGAAGTGATTGATCTGTCATCGCTTATTGTTGTTGGCGCTGCATTTGGCTATGCGGTTTCTTACATTGCCTCAAAACCTCTCGTGGCTACCGATTCGCCGCTCGCTATTTTGTTTTATATGAACCTTATTCAATTGCCACTGGGTTTGATTCCGGCAGCCTTCTCCTGGGTGCCACCGACTATGGGTGACGTGCCGTGGATTGCTTTGGTGGGCGTAACCGGGTTGACGGCGCACTACTGTATAACCCGCGCCTTTATGGTGGCGGATACTTTAACGGTTATTCCGCTCGATTTCCTGCGTCTGCCAATGATCGCCGTAATCGGCTTCTTTTTCTATCAGGAAAGTATTGAGCTGGCGCTTTTCGCCGGAGCCGTCGTGATTTTTGCCGGCAATTATTACAATATCCGCTATGAGGCTAAATTGATCAGCTCGCCAGAAAAGTCAGAAAAGTAATTTTACTTCTTAGCTAAGATCGCGCCATTCGAAGCTTTTTCTATGCCGCTTAAAACAAGACCAGGTGTCAGCAATTCCGGCAGGGTTTCGCCCAAGGGTGCACCCGGGCCATAAACCGCATTAAACGGAATGCCAAACCGGCCAAAGCTTTTAAGATAGGCCGCGATCTTAGGATCGGGCCGGGTCCAATCAGCCTGCATGGCGATCACTTTGCCGCTTGTTAGAAGCTCGTGAATTTGCCCGCGATTGAGCACGGTCGCTTTATTGACCAGACAGGTGATGCACCATTCTGCCGTAACATCGACAAAGACGGTTTTGCCCTCGGCGACGAGTCCGGGAATGGTTTCAGGTGCAAAGGGGCGCCAATACGCTTCCTTAGTTGACGTGTTTAAAAGTGCGGCGTTTGGGGTGTAGGTGTACGGCGTCCAAAATGCGCCAATAATAACGACGACAATACCAAGCGACGCCAGTTTCTGGCGGCTTTCCGATAGGCGGTTGCGCAATACCAGCACCAAGCCCATGGCGATCATCAACGCTCCAACGATCAAAGCAGCGTTCAAACTAAGTTGGATTGCCAATACTGACAGCAGCCAAATCGCCGTTAAGGCCAAGGCACCTCCAAGAACTTTCTTTAAAGTGTTCATCCAATTGCCGGGCTTTGGCATCCGGCTGGCAAGCTGAGGAAACAGCGCGATTGAAATAAAGGGCAGTGCCATGCCAACGCCTAGCGCCAGGAAGACTGCAAAGATATCAAACGTCCCCCCCGCCAAAGCGAAACCGACCGCGGTGCCGAGGAATGGCGCAGAGCAGGGAGTTGCTAATACGGTGGCGAAAGCGCCCGTAGCAAAATTACCGCCGAAGCTCTGATGGTCCTCGGCCTGGCCGGTCGAAGCGCTGGCCCGGTCGCTAATCCAAGAAGGCAGGCGAAGTTCAAAAATGCCCCAGAGATTATAGGCGAACAACGTCACCAGCACGCTCAAGCCGACAATAAACCAGGGGTGCTGGAACTGAATGCCCCAGCCAACTGCAGAGCCGGCAAGTTTAAGGCCAACCAATCCGCCGGCAATTGCCAGGAAGGACGTAATAATACCCAGCGAAGACGCGATAAAACTGGTGCGCACGATGCGGTCATCGGCACCGCCATGGGAGACAACGCCGAGGATTTTCAAAGAAATCACCGGCAGCACACAGGGCATTAAATTTAAAATCAAGCCGCCAAGCAGCGCGAAGGCCAGGATCGTCGGCAAAGAAAACGGTAGGGTTTTAGTGATGGTTGGTGCCGTCCTGCCTTCGGTGACAGTCAACGTACGCTCTGCTGAGCGGGCCCCGTCTTTGAGGGTGAGGCGCAGGCTGGCATTGACGATTTTAGCTTTTTCCTCTTCGGAGACCGGGACTTTAATGGTTGCGGTCGCGCCGTCATGACTGAGACTGGCGACCGGCTTGCCAAAAAAAGTCAGCTCTGGGCCTTCGATGAAAATATCCGGTTTTTCAAAAGGAATACCGCTTTTAGCCTTGATGCGGATGAAGCCTTTACGGACATCTTTTTCAACTTCGCTAAACAGACCCGTAGTCTCGACGCTTTCGATTGAGAGGTTATGAGCTTTACCGTCACCCGGAATTTTGGCCGTGTACTGGCTGATCAGGTGGTAGTTAGCCGACATGTTGTCGGTAGTTGGGCCACCAGCGGATAGATCAAAGGATAATTTGGTTTTGTAAGGAATGCAGATATCGTCGCAAGTTAGATAGTTCAGCTCGGCGCGCAATTTTAGCGGTTGGGCAGGGTCTTTGACGGTCGCCGTGATGGGAAAAACAACTTCCTTTTTGTAGCCAAGGGTTTGCAGACCGAGCACTTCAAACCGGCTCGGCAGTGGCCAGCCAAATTCTGTTTTCGCCAAATTTTCAGATTTTTGCCAGTTTAGGTTAGGTGGAAATCCAGCATCACCCGGCGCCCGCCAGTATATTTTCCAGCCCTTTTTCAACTTGAATTGGAGGCCGAGTTTAACGTCTTTGCTGTCGCCGAGATTTGGCAGCGCCGAAATAAGCCGCACCGAAGTTTGCTCGGTTTTAATCCACGGGGTTGAATCCTGAGCGGCGGCGGGAGTGCCTGATAAAGTCAGTAATCCAGCGGCAAGGGTTAACACTGTGGAGCTTAAAAAATTTAATTGAGTAAATTTTGATTTCATCTAACGATCAACTGCCACTTTCATTTTGATAATTCTGGGCTACGTAACTTATGCTGATTACCTATATAGGTAAATAATGCCATTTAGGTAGCCTTATGCCGTCAATTCACGTGAACTTTACCAATTGTGTTCGATTCGCACCCTATCCGTGGTTAATTCGTCCAAATTAGCGCTGCGAAAGCGATATTGGATATCTACGACGCCCTAATATGGCCCTAATTACCACCTAAATAAGGGAAATGATAGATTTTGCCAGCACCGGCTCTTTTCTCCGGATTGTACCTGTGTAATCATTCGGGTGAAGCGTATTAATTATTGTCTCAGCTTGATAATGAGGAACAGGGACGCCATTTAGATGGGTAGTATGTATAGCAATCAGACATCAGACAGCAATTCCGATCCCTATCTCTCCGGGCAGCTTTTAATTGCCATGCCGGGGATGCGGGATGAACGCTTTTATAAAACTGTTATCTATATGTGCGCCCATACCGAAGAAGGCGCCATGGGCCTAGTGCTTAATCAAGTGATGGACTCCTTGTCTTTTCCTGATTTGCTCGAGCAGCTCGGCATTGATGAAGGTAATGCCGGCGAAGCCGTGCCAATTCATTTCGGTGGTCCGGTCGAAGCTGGCCGCGGTTTTGTTCTGCATTCATCTGAGTATCTACAGGACGCGACTTTAGAAGTCGAAGATGGCGTGGCGCTGACGGCAACAGTCGATATCCTAAAAGCCATTGCGCGCGGCTATGGTCCTCGCCGAAGTCTGCTGGCGCTTGGTTATGCGGGCTGGGGACCGGGTCAATTGGATGATGAGATACGCGCCAATGGCTGGCTCCAGGCTCCGGCTGATCACGAGCTAATTTTTGATAGTGATCAGGAAACCAAATGGGAGCGCTCAATCGCCAAAATCGGCATCGACCCCCGCATGCTCTCCGACGAAGCGGGCCACGCTTAGACTCTATCCCTCAAACGGATCGGCGGTTTCAGCCAGCATATCGAGCGCTTGTTCGGTGAAGGGCTTAAGCTCTTCAATAATATCGTCCGGTACGTCGATTTCGATGGCGCGGTCCGGGTGGAGATATTTAACCAGCTGGAAATAGACAATGCTGAAGGTATGAAACTGCACTTCGGCAATTTCGGGATCGCTCGCCCAGTTTTTGCCAATCTCTTTGAATAAATTACTAACCGCCAGCCCGCCGCCATAGCAGTCAAAATCCCGGCAGAAAGTAAAACCTTCGTCTTCCAGCTTATCAAAGATCGTGCAGCTGCCGTGTTCCTGGTCGAGATGCTTACAGGGTGTTCTGGGGGGCTTGTAATAATCTGGCAGTTTGAATTTTGTCGCGACACAACAGACGGCGTCGCAATTCTCGCAATCGGTCTTGAGCTTCGATTTATCGAAAATTCGGACCATCTTGGGCTTCCAGAACTTAGCTCAACCGCGCCGTCACATCAGCGAAGTCTGCTAGTTTATCGGTTGGACCGAGGGCGGCCAAGGTTGGTGTCGTTGCCATCATGCGCGCTGCCGTGCGTTTAATCGCCACCGCATCAACTTTTTCAATGTTCTCGATTACTTCCGTAATGGGCACAACGCGATCAAAGATTTGCAGCTGGCGGGCGACTTGTTCGCTTCGTGAGGCAGTGCTTTCAAGCGTCATCAAAGTAGCAGACTTAAGCTGAGCGATGGCGCGCGCTAGTTCATCCTCACCAACCTGATCGGCTAATTTACGAACTTCATCACAGATCACCGGCATCAGTTCGACCACCTCATCCCGGCCCGTACCGGCGTAAATACCAAAGATGCCGCCATCTTCAAAATTCGAGATAAAGCTGTAAATACTGTAAACCAGCCCGCGCTTTTCACGGGCCTCCTGAAACAGGCGCGATGACATGCCGCCACCCAGCAGGGTTGATAATACCGACATCGGGTAATAGTCGGGATCTTTGAAGGAAACGCCTTCAAGGCCCAAGACGACATGAACTTGTTCCAGCTCGCGGGCTTCGCGGTAATCACCACCCTTATAGATTACCTGTTCATTTGTGGTCTCAGCACCTTCCGGTAAATCACAAAAGGCGGCTTCGGCGAGCTTCACAAAAGTGTCGTGATCGACATTACCAGCTGCAGCGACAACTACTTTTGAAGCCGAATACTGGCCTTTCATGTAATCAACAACAGTTTGCCGTGGCAATTTCTCAATCAGTTTAGCTTCACCCAATACCGGCCGGCCCATGGCTTGATCCGGATAGGCGGTCAGCTGGAAATGGTCAAAGATAATGTCGTCGGGCGTATCATTGGATTGATGAATTTCCTGGAGGACGACGGCGCGTTCGCGCTCCAACTCATCCGCTTCCATGGTCGCGTGTTGCAGAATGTCGGCGATGATATCGACGGCGAGGGGCACATCTTCTTTTAAGACCTTGGCGAAATAGGCCGTGTTTTCACGCGACGTATAAGCATTAAGATGCCCGCCCACGGCTTCGATCTCTTCGGCGATGGCGAGCGCTGAGCGCCGCCTGGTGCCTTTAAACGCCATATGCTCCAGCAGATGAGAAATGCCATTGAGCTCCGGCTTTTCGTGACGTGTGCCGACAGCGACCCAGGCGCCAATTGAGGCGGTTTCGACCGTGCTCATATAATCAGTAACAATGCGCAAGCCTGACCCTAGCGTGGTGACCTGGGTGCTCATGCAGCCTTTCTTTCAGCCAGTTTGCCGGCGATAAAGTCACGCATTTGATCGAGGTTATTGGGCAATTCATCAAAGCGTTCTTCACGCTCAAATAAATCGGCGAGAGGCGAGGGCAATGCCGGATGAACACCGGAAGCCTCCTCAACGGCGGCTGGAAATTTCGCCGGATGAGCTGTGGCGAGGGCTATTTTTCTCACCCCAGATGCCACTTCGTATTGTTGGCCGGCGATGACGCCAATAACGCTATGCGGATCGAGCAGTTCACCGGTGGCTTCATAGACACTGCGAATAGCTGCCTTGGTTTCATCATTACTGACACGGAAGCCTTCAAAATCCTGCTGCATGGCCCGCCACCGGCCCTGGCCGAATTCAATACTTTGTGACTCCCGGAATTCTTCCAGCGCTTTCGCCACAGCTTTGCCATCCCGGTCATATTGATCGAACAGCAGACGCTCGAAATTACTTGAGATCTGAATATCCATACTGGGGCTGAGCGTTGGCACCACCGGTTTCATCGACATCGTGCCGGTCTCAAAAAAGCGCGTCAGAATATCGTTTTCGTTCGAGCCAACAATAAATTTCTCAATCGGCAAACCCATTTGCTTGGCCGCATAACCGGCATAAACATTACCGAAATTACCGGTTGGCACGGCGTAGACAAACTTTTGGTCCGGCGCGCCCAGCTCGACGGCAGTCCAGAAATAGTAAACGATCTGAGCCATGATGCGCGCCCAATTGATCGAGTTGACGGCGGAGAGATTGTGCGCATCTCTAAAGCTCTCGTCACCGAACATGGCTTTGACCATATCCTGACAATCATCAAAGGTGCCGTCTAAAGCGATGTTATGGACATTACCGGACAACACCGTCGTCATTTGGCGGCGTTGAACATCCGACACCCGGCCTTTTGGATGGAGGATGAAAATCTCGATGGCCTCCCGGTCCCGGCAGGCTTCAATGGCAGCGGAGCCGGTATCGCCTGAGGTCGCGCCGACAATGGTGACCCGCTCACCGCGTTTTTTTAGTACGTAATCGAATAGTCGGCCGACGACCTGCAACGGATAATCTTTAAACGCCAGCGTCGGCCCGTGAAACAATTCGGCAAGCCACATATCGTCGCTCAATTGCTTGATCGGTGCGATCGCCGGGTGATCGAATTGGGCATAGGCATCATTGACGATCTCGGCGAAATCAGCTTCCGGGATGGTACCGCCCAAAAACGGCAGCATGATGCGGATGGCAATTTCCTGATAGCTCAAACCCTGCATGTCGCGAATGTCATTGGCTGAAAACTGCGGCCAGGATTCCGGCACATAGAGACCACCGTCGCGGGCCAAGCCGGCCAGCAAAACGTCATCAAATGCCAAATCAGGAGCACCTGAACGGGTGCTGATATATTTCAACGCGGTTTCTCCAATATTAATCAGGCTTGAAAATTTGGCGTAGACTATCCCTTGGCGCGACCTGCCGCAAGCCAGTCCTCTTGGAGATTAAGCTAAATATCTGGTCTGCAAATGGCGCTTAAATATCTCGGCGTCGAGCGGTCTTCCGGTGGCGCGTTCAATCAGTTCGGGTGTTTCATAAAGTGATCCGAGACCGTGGATATGCTCACCGAGCCAGGCATAGAGCGGGGCAAAATCACCTTCGCTGATGGCGGGTAGAATGTTGGCATCAGCCTTTCGAGCCGCGGCAAATATTTGCGCCCCGGTCATCGCGCCAAGACTGTAGCTCGGGAAATATCCCCATGCACCATCAAACCAATGGATATCCTGCATACAGCCCGTGGCGTGATCTGGCGGGGTCAGGCCGAGCAATCTTTGCATCGCTTCATTCCAGGCCGCCGGTAAATCATCGAGGGTCATTTCTTCATTAATGAGGGCGCGCTCAATGTTGTAACGCAAAATCACATGTGCCGGATAAGTTACCTCATCGGCATCAACCCGAATGAGCCCAGGCGCAACTGTGGTATAGATACGATAGAGATTGTCGACGTCCCATGCCGGGCCATCTGCACCGAAGGCTTGTTTCATCAGCGGCGCAGCATAGGTAAGAAATTCCTTCGAGCGGCAGGCTTGCATTTCGATCAGCAGGGACTGGCTTTCATGGACATCCATGCCGCGGGCTTCGCCAACCGGTTGACGCCGCCAGTCTTGGGGCAGGTTTTTCTCATATAAAGCATGACCGGTTTCGTGCAGAATTCCCATCAGGCCGGTGGTAAAATCGGCCTCGTCATAACGGGTGGTGATGCGGAGGTCGTCCGGGGTGCCGCCGGAAAACGGATGCAGACTGATATCGAGGCGGCCCTGGCTGAAATCAAAGCCGAGCTGGGCCATAAGTTGCTCACCGAGGGCGCGTTGCTGTGCTGCCGGAAAAGGACCTTGAGGTAATATTGGCGGTGCTGCAGCGGCTTGCTTATCTAACACGGCGGCCAGAAAATCCGGCAAGAAGGTTTCAATATTACTAAAGATCGGATCGACCAGACCTTGGCGGAGACCCGGCGTATGTTCATCCATCAAGGCTTCGTAGGGCGTACAGCCTAGGGCGCTGGATTTTGCTGCCGCCACTTCTTTAACGAGTTTAAGCACTTCGGCCAAAAGAGGTTTGATGCCGTCATAATTGGACTCTGATCTCGCCGACCGCCATTTGGTTTCGCAGGCCATGCTGGCTTTGGTAAGTGCCTCAACCAGATCAGCTGTAACCGCGGTGGCATGCACCCACATATGCCGCATTTCCCTGAGATTGGCGGCCTGCCAGGGACCGAGCTCGTTGAGCCCTTCGGCCTCAGCCAATAAATCCGCGACTTCTGAGCTGGCGAGAATTTCATGACAGACCGTACCGAGAGCGGCCAGTTGTTCGCTGCGAGCTTGGGCACTAATGCTGCCTTCGGGCATCATCGTTGAGGCATCCCAATGGAGCACCCCGGCAGCCTCGCGCAAGGCCAGCAAACGCTCAAAGCGTTTCTCGAGTTTATCGTAGGAAGTCATAGCGGATTAGCGTAGCGCCTAGAGCAGAGATTGGACACCTCTGTCGGCCAGTAAAATTACAAAGATCAAAAAGAGATGCAGGATGGAAAATTTAAACATACTGCGCGGTGCATCGAAGCCCTCGGATTTCATCACCACCACCGCATGACGAATGAACCACAGGCCCAGCGCGCCAATAATGACACCAGCTGGAATGGAAATGAGGCCGGTGAAGGCGGGTGCCACAGTGATCGGCAGCAAGAGAATGGTATAGATCAGCATTTGCTTTTTGGTTTCAGTAACGCCTGAAACAATCGGCATCATTGGCACGCCGGCTTTTTCATAATCGCCGGAGCGGAATAAAGCTAAGGCCCAGAAATGCGGTGGCGTCCACATGAAAATTATCGCAAATAGCAGAAATGAATTGAAGGTAACGTCGCCGGTAACCGCTGCCCAGCCAATGATCGGAGGCAAGGCGCCTGAGCCGCCACCGATAACAATGTTCTGCGGTGTCCGGCGCTTGAGCCAAACCGTATAAATAAAGACGTAATAAATAATTGTGCCGGCAAGCAATGCCGC
>JABIIH010000246.1 GCA_018649245.1 Rhodospirillaceae bacterium
CGCCGATCACGTGATTGAGGAAACCTATATCTCCAATCGCCACACTGGCGTCTGTCTGGAGACGCGGTGCATTCTGGCCGATTACAATCCGGGTGAAGATCAGCTGACGATTTATCATTCAACTCAGGCGCCGCATATGATGCAAAGCCTGTTCGCCAAGCACCTCGACATTGATGAACAGAAAGTTCGGGTGATTTGTAAAGATGTCGGTGGCTCTTACGGCATCAAAGTGCACTCTTATCCGGATGAATACGCGACGGTCGCTTTGGCCTATATGCTGAAACGCCCGGTGAAGTTTATTGCCGACCGGCTGGAATCCTTTACCAGCGACATTCATGCCCGGGATCACCGGATTAAAACAAAAGTCGCGGTCTCCAATGAGGGCGAAATTCAGGCTTTTGAAATTGATGACCTTACCGGTATCGGGCCTTATTCGGTTTATCCCCGGACCAGTGGTATTGAAGCCAATCAGGTGGTTAACCTAACCGGCGGGCAATACCTCAATCCAAACTATCGGGCGCGGGCGACGGTGGTCTTACAAAACAAATCACCGATGTGCCAGTACCGGGCGGTGGGTCATCCGATCCTGACCCTAATAACCGAGGGTATGGTCGATGATGCGGCGCGTAAGATTGGCATGGATCCGCTCGAAATCCGCCGCAAAAACCTCGTGCCGGATGACGCCTATCCGTATACCGCGCCGTCTGGTCTGCCGTTTGAAAATCTCTCCCATCAGGCAAGTTTGGATAAGCTCGTCAAAATGATGGATTACGATACACTACGTAAGGATCAGGCGGAATTGCGTGAACAAGGCATTTATCGCGGTATTGGTCTCGCGACCTTTATTGAGGTGACTAATCCAGGGCCGGCCTTTTATGGCGTTGGTGGAGCACCCATTTCAGCCCAGGACGGCGCCACCATGCGGCTTGATGCCAAAGGTAATGTCATTGTTGAAATTGGCGTGACCGAGCAGGGCCAGGGCGCTGAAGCGGTGGTTGCCCAATGTGCGGCGACTGCGTTGGGCGTTACCATGGATAAGATCAAGGTCATCGCCGGTGATACCGATATCACGCCCTATGGCGGCGGCACGTGGGGCTCGCGGGCTGCTGGCATCGGCGGTGAGGCGGCTGTCCAGGCGGGTAAGGCGCTACGGCATAACATCGTCGAGGTCGCTGGCATTATGCTGCAGAGCGATCCGACAACGCTTGATATTCGCGTTAACAAAGTGGTCGATCTAGCCGATGGCAAAGAGCGAATGGAACTCGCAGAAGTTGGCGGGGTTTGTTACTACCGCCCCGATACCCTGCCGAAAGACTACCAGTCCGAGCTCATCGTGACGCGGCATTACGTGCCGAAACAGTTTCCATTTGCGTTCACCAACGGGGTGCAGGGCTGTTATCTGGAAGTTGATACCAATACCGGCTTTATTGAGTTCAAAAAATATTGCGTGGTAGAGGATTGCGGCACTGTTATTAATCCGCAGCTGGTCGACGAACAGGTCCGGGGCGGCGTTATTCAAGGACTTGGCGGCGCGCTCTATGAAGAATGCCTCTATAGCCCGGAAGGCCAGTTCCTCAACGGTACGATGGCGGATTATCTGGTGCCGATGGCGGCTGAAATGCCAGATGTCGAAGTTGGCCATGTTGAAAGCCCGACGCTTGATTCTGAGCTTGGTGCCAAAGGCGCTGGTGAAGCCGGTACCGGCGGCGCGCCGGCGGTGGTGATGAATGCCATCAATGACGCACTTGATCCGTTGGGCGGTAAAGTGACCGTGCAGCCCTTCACCCCGGAACGTATTCTGCAAGCAATTGGTAAGATTTAGATCGCGGGATTGCCGCCAAGGCCTAGGGCATAGCGGCCATATTCCGCGCCCATCACATCCCAGGACATGCTGATATGGGTGATGCCGACGCTGGCATCGCGGTAGTGCCGTTGGATCGGATTAGTCTTATAGGCGCCGCCGCCGCCGGTTGCCTTATAAAGCCCTTCAACGGCATCAAAACAGAGATTGGCAGTATAGGCAGCATTGCGCCGCCAGCGGTGCTTTTGCTCTTCGCTGCAGATATTGCCGGCAGCCAAGGTCTCGGTCGCTTCATCGCAATCAGTATTAATCACGAGTTTAGCTGTCGCAATCGCCGCTGCCGCTGAGGCGGCTTTGATCTGGATCGACTGATATTCAGCGATGCGTGAAGTGTTGTAGGTCGAAGTCGCTACCTGATTGGCCTCAATAAAATGATCATAAGCGCCTTCGGCCATGCCGATAATAGGTGAGGCGATGATATGCGGAAAAAGCCCGGCTTGCGGAATATTAAACAGCGGCGTGGGGTTAACGGCGGAACCCGGCGTCTGGCAATGCTGCAAATCTGCCGCGGCAACGGTCATGTATTCAGGCACAAATAAATCGGCGGTTTCACTGTCTTTACTGCCGGTGCCGACCAGACCCGAAACATCCCAATTATCCAGCACTGTCAGATCACTTTTAGCGACAATAAACACGCGCCGGTCAATGGCTTGATCCTGCTCGTCATAGACCGTGCCACCGAGCATCAAATAGTCAGCCCAATCGACGCCACTGCAAAACGGCCAGCGGCCTGAGAGTTGGTAGCCGCCATCGACTTGGGTCGCCCGGCCTGCTGGAAAGATGACTGACGAGGCGATGAGTACGTCGACGTTTTCGCCCCATAAGTCGTCCTGTGCCTGGGCCGGCCACATACCCAACATCCAATGATGGCAGGTCAAGTTGATATAGACCCAGGAAGTCGAGCCGCAGCCTTTACCGAGGATCGAGGTCGCTTCCATCATCGTGCGATAACTATAATCACCACCGCCGACGCGAGCGGGCTGGTTGATGCGGAACAGGCCGGTTTCATGAAGTTCATTTATAGTATCAGGATGAACTTTGCCGATTTGTTCCGTTTCCAAGGCGCGCTCTTTTAAGGCCGGGACTAAAGCTTCCGCGCGCGCCAGCATTTCATCCGCGCTTGGCCAATCGATTGAGTTCGCGTTCTCCGCTATTCCTTCAGCCATCGATGCCCCCCTCTAATCGTAGTAGTTAATCTCAACGGTAACTTGGTTTGGGTCTTCGGCAAAAATTTGCAGCAAACCCAAATTAGGTACTTCCCGCTCACGGTAGGTAACGCCGCGTTCTTCAAGAATCTTTTTAAGGCCTTCTGGATCGCTCGCCCGAAAGGCCAAATGATCGACCGCGCCGCCGCCATCCGGAAATTCGTAATCTTTGACGCCGAGGTAATTATAAAGGCCGTCCGGGTTGTCCGGATCAAGGCCTACCAAATGAACAACCGGCGCATCACCGGCATACATCCAATAACCGGGGAAGGGAAAATCAGGACGGGGGCCAGCCTCAAGGCCAAGCGCTTCATAAAATTCCTTGGTTTCTTCCATCCGCAAGGTGCGGATTGAATAATGGTCTATTTTTTCTAAGGGCATATTCGACCTCGTTTAAGCAGGAGTTATTTCACTGATGGAACCGTCTTCATTGAGGCGGAGTCCGGTTTTTTCGGCTTGGTCAACGACGTTGCTGGCCCAGTCGACGTGCCCGGAATCAGATCCCCCCAAAATTGCCATGATGAAGCCATGCTCATCGCCTTCATTGCGAAAGCCACGCATGACGCCGGGCGGCACGCTGACGACATCAAATTGATCGATGATAGTCTCGTACTCGCCTTGATCGCCCCAAATAACGGCCCATTTACCGGTCATGGCAATAAAAACTTCAACGGTTGGATGATCGTGTAAGGCCGCACCGCAGCCCGGATCGGCGCCGATATAGGTGATATTGAAATCCTGTGCGTCGGTAATGGCTGGCTTTAAATTGGTATCTTCGGTCACACCGCGACCAATGACGTTATAGGTATTACGTTTGTGCTCTGGTATGCGGGTATCCAGGTAACCTTCAACGCTATAATTTAATTCCTTAAAACGTGCCGTTCGCTCGGCCATTTCTTCTGGCATAACTGACATTTTTATCGTCCCCGAAATTGATAATTATTATTAAGTAATCAATTGATCAATAAGGTTATTTTACTGTTTAAAGTAAAAATATGCACCAAAAAAAAGGGGAGCAATTAAATGCCCCCCTCTTAATTCAATATATTGCCGGCAATTATTTGATAACGTAATCAACCGGATATTTGTGGCCACCCGCTTTGGTCGCGGCAATATAGGCCCGCATGATCTTGCCCATATCGATTTTCTTTTTCTTGGTGATTGCTTGCGCGCGTTCGTTCGGCCAAGCCGCCAATTTTTGCGCCCAGGCAACTTTCGCTGCCGGATCAATATTGCGGACTTTGATGCCGGCGCCAGCCAGCTTATCAAGGCCCCATTGATGATCGTTTTGCGATGCGGCCAAAGAATGAGCCTGATATTTTAGGCCTTCTTCATCGATAATTTTAACCACTTCCGGCGGCAGTTTTTTGCGTGACCGCAAGTTCATGGTCAAGGAAATCTGCGTAACGGCACCAAAATCCGTAACCGTGTAAAAGCCGCCTTTGGTTGCTTCATGCAATTTCAACTTAAAGTCGGTGTCCGGGAACAGCACGATTGCTTCACCGACACCGGTCTGCAATTGCTGGGCGGCTTTAGGAATTGTCGTGCGCACCGGAATACCGCCTTTAACCCATGGCAGGTTCGGGCCGGCAGCTAGAATTTTGTGACCTTTAAGATCTTCAAAACGTTTCCAGTCAAAAGCGCTGAGCAGGCCATAATTGTTAAAGCCCGACAATCCGATGATTTTTTGTTTATAGCGTTTTTCATAATCTTTTTGGATGTCCGGGTGTTCCATTACAATCTTGGCAAAAATCGCACCGGCTTTAATGGCATTTGGCTCACCGAAGGGGACGTAATAGCCGAGGTTCATCGCCATCGCTTTATCATCGTCAAAGCAAACACACCAGGCGCCAATATCGAGACGGCCATCCTGGGTGCCTTCCAAGGTATCAAACACATTAACAACTGTGCCTGAATAATGCTCTTTGAAATTGATTTTATATTTGGTTTCGGCAGCCACCCGTTTTTTCACGTTTGGAACGAAGTATTTGGAAACTTCTTTAACGTACGTAATAAAAGGGGCATGGCCGGAGCCGACACGTAGGGTAATATTATTACCTTTAATTGACGCAGCCTGTGCTGTTGCGCCAAGGGCCACAACGACCGCAGCGGCGACGCCAATTGTTCCAACTGATTTAAGTATTTTCTTCACTTTAGTTCCTCCCATTTTGGTTTATTGCAAAGTCTTGTTTAATAGATGCGAAAACGTAATTCTGTAGCGAACTTCGAGTCAAGGCGAAGTTTAGGCGTAGAGCTTGCGGATATTAGAAGATATTGATCTATTCGCCACCCTATTCACGAAATGTGTTTACATTATGCGTTCAATATTTCGTTACCTCTTTGTAATTAAAGCATCATGGACGGCAGCCAGGTGGCGATTACTGGCCAGCGCCAAATCATTAACATGACAACTAACATCAGTATCCAATAGGGTACCGAGCCTTTAAATATTTCGGATAACGTTGCCGTTTGATCCTCAATCGACCCTTTCACCGTATAGACCAATAAGCCGAACGGCGGGGTTAATAGTCCGGCTTCAATCACCAGGATGCCAAAAATACCAAAGGCGATCTGATCAAAAAATGCGGCTGTGATCGGCACAAAGATCGGTACGGTAATCAGAATAATCGAAATCGAATCCAGGATCATTCCCAGCAACAACCAAATAACGATAATGATCAGGATGATACCTGTCGGTCCAAAATTATAATGAGCAAAGGTATCACGGATGAGTTCCGACATGCCGGCGGCTTCCATGAACTTGGCATACATGTTGGCGGTCAACAGCAGGAACATAATCGGCGCCGCGGTTTTTCCGGAATCGACCACGGCAATGGCCAATTGCTTCAACCGCATACCTTTAAGGATACCGAGGATCATGGCGCCAGCAGCACCGACGCCGCCAGCTTCGGTTGGCGTGAACAGGCCGCCCCAAATTCCGCCGAGCACCAGCAGAATTAAGGCACCGATACCAAAGCCGCTGGCGATTTCTGCTTTGGTGAGCTCGTTTTGCTCGGCGTCTTCTTCGAAAGGTGGTGCCAGTTCGGGTTTAAGCTTCACCGAAACGGCAATGTAAATCATGAAAAATGTTGCCAGGATCAAACCGGGAATAGCACCGGCGATAAACAACGCGGCAATTGATTTTTCAGCCACAATTCCCCAAACGATCAACAACACACTGGGTGGAATGATCATGCCGAGACAGGCGCTGCCGGCTACCGAGCCTAAGGCGAACTGACGATTATAACCGTGATAGCGCATTTGCGGATAAGCGATCCGGCTAAAAGCCGCCGCCGCAGCGATGCTGACGCCGGTAACAGCGGCAAATACTGCGTTACCGGCCACGGTGGCAACTGCCAGGCGACCGGGGATGGCTTTTAGGCCGTGATTGATGAGTTTGTAAAGATCCCGCGCTGATCCTGACTTATTGACGAAATCACCCAGCAACATAAACAGTGGAATGGTCGCAAAGACTTCACTGCGGAGGTATTCGTAAGCAACACTGCCGACACCACTGAGGGCAATGTCCAATCCTTCCTCAAGATCACCATCGCCAAACACTAAAATATTGCCGATTAAAGCGGTCATGGCGAAAGCAAAACCAATATGGATGCCGGACAAAATGCCGATCAGCATGATCACGAACATGCCGACCATAATGGTGTTTTGGTCTAATTCCATAGAATTACTCGCCTATATCCGTCGTTTTGCTTTGATCGAAATCACCTGGCCGTTTAAGCGAGTGGTAGACCAGCAAGGCACACACAGCTACTCCAAAAAAGCCGACAAACACCACCAATGTTCTGATCGGATAAACTGGAATTTCGACAATGCCGGACCCTTCTTGTTCAAGAATATCCCAGGCTTCAATCATATTCGGCCAACTTCCAATGGCGATGGCAAGGAATAAGAGACCGGCCAATAAATAGGATATGCCATCAATAATGCCTTTTCCCATCGCGCTGACTTTGCCGTAGACAATGGTTGTGCGGAGGGAGCTGCGATTTAGAATCGAAAGCGGCAACTGCAACATCAAGATTGCCAGCACTGAGTTAGATACAATTTCGTTGGTACCATGAAACGGACTGGCAAATACCTCCCGGCCGACGACATCAAACAGGATCAAGGCGGCAACCGAGAATATCCAGGCGGCGGAAATAACGTTTAGGATTTTGGCAAAGGACTCAACGGATTTTTCCGTTTTTACTTCCCAAGC
>JABIIH010000247.1 GCA_018649245.1 Rhodospirillaceae bacterium
GGTCATCAGGGTCGAGACCATCAAAATCCATGTCTTCGCTATCACCTTCTTCGTCGCCACCATCCTGCTGAGCGTCTTCGCTATCGACCTGATCCTGCTCTTCGGAATTTTCCTGTTCAGATTCATCACCCTGTTCGCCTTCGCCTTCACCTTCGGACTCTGCCGGTAAATCAAGGTCTTCGAGGATGTTGCGGATGGTTTCGCCAAATTGCTCCTGATCGTGGAGGCAGGATTTAAGTTCATTAATTTTACGACCGGCTTTGTCTTCGAGCCAGGACCGCCAAGCCTCCATCAAGGGTTGGGCGGAATCCGGTGCCGGTAAGCCGGTCAGTTTTTCCCGCAACAGCATGCCAACCGCATCTGCAATCTGATGTTCTTCACGGTCGGTTACCAAATGATAGCCTTTTTCTCTGGAGCGCACTTCGTGGTATTGCCCGAGATTTTGAGCGACACCCGTTAGCACCCGGGAACCCAGGGCTTCGACACGGGCCTGTTCGGCAATATCAAAAAGATCGGCACTGTTGCCGCCCATCGGGCGCTGGCGATTGAAAGTTTTCCGGTCATTGTAGCGCAGCCGCAGTGCGGCAGCATCAGCTTCACCCCGCAAAGCATACAAATCTCCTTTAGCGAATTGGCGGGCCGGCGTTGGCAAGCGGGCCTGACTGCCGTCTTCGCTTTGGGTGATACCGTGCGCCCCCGGTGCAAACGCAACGGTCACATCGTCGCGCGCCGCCACAGCCTTCACGGCGGCTTCGGTGACGCGTTTGATCAGATCTTGGCTTTCATGGTCTCCCGACATCCGAGTTCCTTACTCTCTAATACGCTAGGAGAGGGTGACGTTAGCCGCCGATTCCGGCAGTTCTTCACCAAAGCAGCGCTGATAATATTCAGCAATAACTGGGCGCTCGACTTCATCGCATTTGTTGAGGAAGGTCAGCCGGAAGGCAAAGCCTAAGTCACCAAAAATCTGAGTATTTTCACCCCAGATAATGACTGTCCGAGGTGACATCACCGTTGAAACATCGCCATTGATAAAACCTGAGCGCGTTAGATCGGCAAGCTCGACCATCTTCTTAACGGTAACCTGACCTTCGGCAGTGTTGTATACCGGCACTTTCGACAGCACAATTTCTTCCTCGGCTTCGTGCTCCAGATAGTTCAAGGTGGTGACGATATTCCAGCGGTCCATCTGACCTTGGTTAATCTGTTGGGTGCCGTGATAGAGACCCGTCGTATCACCCAAACCAACTGTGTTGGAAGTCGAGAACAAGCGGAAATAATTGTGCGGTTTGATCACTTTACTTTGGTCGAGCAGGGTTAATTTACCCTCAACTTCCAAGACCCGCTGGATCACAAACATCACATCCGGCCGACCGGCGTCATATTCATCAAACACCAGTGCGGCTGGATTTTGCAGGCACCAAGGTAAAATACCTTCTTTAAATTCGGTGACTTGATGGCCATCTTTCATGACGATCGCATCTTTACCGATCAAATCGATACGGCTGATATGGCTATCGAGATTAACCCGGATACAGGACCAGTTGAGGCGGGCCGCCACTTGCTCGATATGGGTTGATTTGCCGGTGCCGTGATAACCTTGGATCATAACCCGGCGGTTATGAGCAAAGCCGGCCAGGATCGCCATTGTGGTATCATGGTCGAAGCGGTAGGCATCATCAACGATTGGCACATATTCATTGCCTTCGCTGAATGCTGGGACTTCCATATCGGTATCAATGCCAAAAACCTGGCGCGCCGAAACGGTTATATCTGGTGCATCAAGCGGGAATGTACCCGCTCCATGTGAGGTGGTATCGCTCATATTATTCTTTCCGATTGCTAACTGTGATCAATGACCTAAACCCATACCGGACTTATTCAAGCACTAGGCAATTCATAATAGTTTCATAGGCCTCGTTGATCTGTTTGAACCTTTCTTCTGACTTCTTGTCGCCGCCGGTAACGTCTGGGTGGTAGCGTTTTACCAGCAATTTATATCTTGCCTTGAGTTCCGTGATCGTCACGGAAACATCAAGATTTAATTTTGCGAGAGCTTTTCTCTCGACTGCAGATAAAGACGCTTTTGGCGCCATATTTGCAGCTGGTTTAAAAGATGTCTCTGCAGTAAAAAAACCAAAGGGATCATCCAAATTTTCAAAACCTGGGTCGAAGGCAGCACCTAAATTTTCTTGTGGCGCTCCGTTCCGAGGTTCACCCAACGGCCATGTTGGTCGATTCCAAGTCGTATCTGAGCGTACAAGCAGATCAACCTGTTCGTCAGACATGCCTTCATAATAGTTCCAAGACCTATTGTAAATGCGTACGTGCTCCAAACAAAACCAGCGATACTCACGAATTTGGTCCCGTGATTTGGGCGCCCGGTGATCTCCGTCGCTGTGACAGCCCGGCCAATCGCAGATTTGCACGCTTAATTCAGCTCTGGCGTTGCCTATCGGGGCAAATATATTATCTGGATCAAAGGTCATGTGGCTCAATATGGGGGCTAATATGGAGACTGGCAAGGGAGCGCAAATGCCCAAAAAAATAAATAAAAATAATTCCGTTATATGAAATTATTTGCCGAACTATTCTAAAATAAATTGAAATATTCATAAAAAATACTTGAAAAATGAGTACTCTGGTACCAAATTCATTTCAACATCGAAATAATATTGATGATATATCCAACCAAATGGGAAATATTTTAATTAAAAATTTATTTGAGACTAATTTTACAACATGCTGCCAATTTATAAAAAGTTTGGCCAAGAGGGTACCGCCAAATAAAATATTTTAACGACAAAAAGTGAAAAAAATGACTTACGAATATGTACGCAAAAATGTAACGATCCACGGCCATCGCACCAGCATGAGCCTTGAAACAGCAATTTGGGCTGGCTTGGAAGAAATTTGTGAACGTGAAGATGTTACTTTTAATCAAATATGTTCATTGATTGACCGGTCGCGTGAAACTACTAGCAGAACCTCCGCGGTACGCACGTTTATTGTTAATTATTACCGCCACATCGCAGATAAATGTTCACATCGGGATTGCATTGACGGCAAAGTGGGCGTCGGCCTTGAGTTATTTGCGGTTAAATCCAGTTAGTCTGAGATTGCTCTCTTCTAGCTTTCGTCCCCTTCATAATAGTCGGGCCAGAACCTTTTTACCACCGGGCCGTCGGCGGTGAAGGCGTGACAGGTATCAATAACTATCGGCCGCTTTTCCGGTTTTTTTGTAAAACCAACCTTTTTTGGGACAATCGACTGATAAGCGGTTGTCGCTAAGGGACCCATTAATAGTTGATTGATATGGGTGCAGCCTTTGATGCCACCGATGGTATTATGCACATTTCGGGTCCAGCCGGCTGTTATTTGCATTCCTTTGAGCGCTTTGACACCTTCGTTAACAGCCGGACAGATTTCAAATGGTCCGGCTTCGGTCGACGCCTCGGCGTCCTGAACAACCAGATCAGTATCGACCGTAAGGCGAACCAACATGTCGTGGACCGGTGTGCCGGCGCTAATCATGCCACGTTCCCGATTGTCAAAAGTATAGGTTTTGGTATCGGTAATGCGGCCTTCAATATCCCATAAACCATCTTCCCGCTCAAAACCCAAACAGCGTATTTCACGCGTATGTACATGTTTCCGTTTTACCGGTGGTGAAAGCGGCATAATAAACTCCTTGAGAACTCGCCATCTGATTTCCAGGCCGGTCTTAGGTCAATAAAGTCGATTGGTCAAATCGTTGGAGACGTGTGGGCTAATTGGCTGGTTGCGGCGGGGTAATGCGGATGGCCGTAATTTGGTGGCGTTGACGGCGCAAAATATCGAAGCGCAGCCCATAAAACATAAAGGCTTGGCCGATATCGGGAATGCGCCGGGATTCATGAAGAATGAGGCCAGCGACAGTAGCGGCTTCTTCATCCGGCAGGTTCCATTCAAACTGGCGATTGAGATCGCGGATGGTGAAACTGCCGTCGACAATATAAGAGCCATCGGGCTGCTTTCTAAGGCCCGGAACACTAATGTCATGCTCGTCGGCGATGTCTCCAACAATTTCTTCCAATATGTCTTCCAGCGTGACGACACCCTCTAGACTGCCATACTCATCGACCACGAGGGCAAAGTGTTCATGACGATCTCGAAAAGTCTGTAATTGATCCAACAATGGCGTGGTTTCCGGAATAAACCAGGCTTCCGTCGCTAGAGCTTCGATATCGATATCGAGATCGCCGTCATTGTCGTGGATAGCGCGTAAAACTTCTTTGGCATGAATAACGCCGATAACATTTTCTGGCTGATCACGCCATATTGGTAACCTGGTATGAGGACTGGCGAGAACTTGGCTGACAATCTCCGCGGCTGGCTCATCGGCATTAACCATGGCGACAGTTTTGCGGTGAACCATAATTTCACCAACTTCAACTTCCGCCAGATCGAGCACGCTACGCAGCATGGCGCGTTCATGTTGCACAGTCTCATCGTCTTCTTCACCTTGGTGAAGTTCTATCGCGCCCCTCAATTCATCGGTTTTTGAGACAAAATCTTCACCGCTGTGAAGATGAACGCCAAATATGCGCAGGGCGATCCGCACCACCCACTGCGTCGCAAAGGTAATTGGTGAAAGAACGAAAACCAGCGGGCGAATGATCGGCGCAATACGTAAAGCAGTCCGGTCGGCATTTTGCAGCGCATAAGTCTTGGGCAAAATCTCGGCAAACATCACCACCAGTGCCGTCATAATAATGGTCGCATAAGCGATACCGGCTTCGCCAAACATGCCAATAAGAATACTGGTTGCCAGCGCGGAAGCCAGGATATTAACCAGATTGTTGCCGATCAGAATTGCACCAATGAGACGGCCTTTGCCCTCCTGCAATTTATTGACTGTCTGAGCGCGTCGATTACCTTTTTGCTCGAGCTGATGCATCAGCGGATGTGAGGCGCCTGTCAGCGCCGTTTCCGAGCCTGAGAAAAAGGCCGATAAAATTAATAAAACAGCAATAGCGGCAAGCATGGTCAGCATAATATCATCCAGTTAGTTTTGCCTAATCGCCTTGTCAACGATCAGGCGGGCATCCGCCATATTGATATCACGGGCGACAAAGGCCTCTCCTATTGCGCGGACAAGAATAAAAGTCACTTTACCGTTTTCGACTTTTTTATCTGATTGCATATGGTTGAGCAGTGCATCGGTGTGCCACTCGACACCGTCAATTTCCGTTGGACTGGTTGGCAGGCCAACTGCGGCGTAATGTGCCCGCGTCCGGTTGGCATCATCTTTGGTGCACAGTCCAAGGTGAGCCGACAGATCAAAGGCCAGACAAATACCGAGACCAACGGCTTCACCGTGCAATAATTTATCGCTGAATCCGGTTTCGGCTTCCAGCGTATGACCAAACGTATGACCAAGATTAAGGAGCGCCCTTCGGCCTTGTTCGGTTTCATCCTCGGCGACAATTTTTGCTTTTGATTGGCAGCTTTTTAGAACCGCCTGCCGCCGATGGTCTTTATTGCCATTGCATAGGTCAATGCCGGTTTGTTCGAGCCAGGCAAAGAATTCCGGATCATCAATCAAGCCGTATTTGGCAACTTCGGCGTAGCCGGCGAGAATTTCCCGCTGCGGCAGAGTGTCGAGCGTATCAATATCAGCCAGCACCAGACGGGGCTGATAAAAGGCACCTATTAGATTTTTGCCATGCGCCGCGTTGATGCCGGTTTTGCCGCCAACTGAGCTGTCAACTTGTGACAATAGGGTTGTCGGAATTTGCACGAAGTCGATACCTCGCAAGACCGAGGCTGCAGCATAGCCGGTTAGATCACCGATTACTCCGCCACCGAGAGCCACCAGCGTGCATTGACGGTCAATTTTCTTGGCCAGTATTTGGTCGATGAGTTGCTCAAAATAGGCAATGCTTTTAGTCTGTTCACCGGCTGGCAAAATGATGCTCTCTGAGCTCAATCCCGCCGCTTCCAGTGAATTCTCCAAGCCCGCCAAATAAAGTGGTGCGACATTTTCATCGGTCACCACGATGAGGCGCTGGCTGCGGATGACCGGCTTGATCAAAGCACCAGCTTCAGCCAGCAGCCCATCACCGACGTAAATATCATAGCTACGCTCAGCGAGCTCGACTTTGAGAGTTTCATGGCTAGGCATTAGCTATTTTGTTCCTTTGAGTTATATACCGGCTGATGATTCTTTAGTTCCATCATAATTCTTTTGGCCGTTTCTGGTGCTGGCTCATCACTAACGTCGACGGCAAAATCCGCTTTGGCGTATACCGGATAGCGCTCATCTATCAAGCCGGCAAGTACTTCTCGGCCGTTGCCTTTTTTGAGCAAGGGGCGGCCACTGCGCCGCTCGGTGCGCCGTACCAGTAAATCTAGATCAGCCCGGAGCCACACGGCAACACCGTGCTGGCTAATTTCTGCCTGGGTCTCTTCGTTCATGAAGGCGCCACCACCGGTCGCCAGGACGGCTGGTGTTTCGTTTAAAATTCGCTGAATGACACGGCGTTCACCATCGCGGAAATATTCTTCCCCAAAGCGGTCAAAGATATCCTGGATCGAACAACCGGCTGCTAGTTCAATTTCTTTGTCTGCATCGACGAAGGGCAAGCCGAAGGAGGACGCAATAATGCGCCCTAATTTTGTTTTACCAGCGCCCATTAGGCCAACAAGGACAATAAATTTACCTTGCAACCAGTCCGGCAAGTCGACTATTTCTTGGTCCATAGATGTTATTTATCATGTTATTTTGTGTTTGGGTGAATTTGGGGCCTTATTTTGCCGAAAAATTGCCATAGTTTGAAAATAGTTTAATCCTAGTTTATCTCGGGAAATGTTCTATAGGGTGGTAACAACCGTCCGAAGTAATTAAAAGTACTTTAAATTAGATGAGCCGCGAGTTTACGGAGCAATTGAGGCGATGAAGAGTTTGTCACGAATTATGGTTTTAGTCGTTGTGGTGTTAATCGCCGGAACCGCTATATTTTTATCGACCTGGGATATTCCCGCTCCGATAGCCAAGGTAGAAAAAGTTATATCAAATGATCGATTTGAGAAGTAAGAAAATGCGCCGTGGAATTGGCGCTTCATCCACGCTAGCCGGATTGATCCTAAGTGTGGGTTTTGGGGCCGGTGTATTAGCGCAAACGACCGATCAGAAACCAACTTCTTTGGCACCGGCCAAGGTGTTGGCGCCGCAACCAACGCCAACGCAGATTAGTGCACCTCAATCCCAACCCCAATCCCTGGCGCCGCCGCCGTCAACGCGCGTTTTGGTGCCGCTCCAGATTAATGTCGAAGAACTGAAAAAAATTGACAGTGATTCCGTCGGCACTCTAACCGAGGAGCAAGGTGGCTTTGGCATTAATATGTGGGAGGGAACGTCCCGCAATTTGGTCGAAAAATTATTGCCTAAATTACCGGTTAATTCGTCGTCACGCACAATGCGCAGCTTGATGCGCCGTTTACTATTGAGCACCGCCAAAGCGCCGGTCTATGCCGATCCGCTTGATAATCAACTGGCCTCAACGCAACTCGATCAAGTACCGGTTGCCGATCCCAAAGCACCCAAACCGGAAGAAGAAGGCAAACTCCTGGCCATACGGATTGAGCGCTTGTCGGCGATGGGTGATGTCGCGGCGGTTGATGGCCTATTAAAAGTCGCCCCCAACCGGGATACTGATCACGCCCTATTGCGCAGTGAAACCGATGTACTTTTTCTGTCCAACGATAATGCCCGGGCCTGTCCGCTGGTGGCATCGCAAATCCGCAATGTTGATACGCCCTATTGGCAAAAAGCGTTTATCTATTGTCAGGCGCTGGCGGGTGAGCACGATAAAGCCACTCTGGGCGCAGATCTACTGCGCGAATCCGGCGAAAAAGATGAAGTATTTTTTGGCCTGATTGATGCGCTGACCGGTGTTGAAAAATTTGAAATCGCCAGTTTGACCAATCCAGCGCCGCTGCATTTTTCGATGATCCGGGCGGCCAAAGCTAAATTGCCCAAAGACGTTACATCTTCTAATAATCCGGCCGTGCTTAAAACCATTGCGACCAGCCCGAACGCAGAGCCGGCCTTGCGCATTGATGCGGCAGAGCGAGCCGAGGCTATGGGAGCGCTGGATACCGAAGTTTTGCGACAGCTCTATGCCGGGGTGACTTTTACCAAGCAAACGCTCGATAACGCTTTGTCGCAAGCGAGCGCTGAACGCACTGCGCTTAGCCGGGCGCTGTTGTACCGCAAAGCCTTGGTCGAAAGCATTGCCACCGCGAAAGCTGAGATTTTGGGGCAAGTGTTTAAATTGGCCCGCGAAGGTGGTTTGTTCCAATCGACCTCGCGGGTTTACCACCGCATTTTGAAGGAATTTCAGCCGACCCAGGATTTGGTCTGGTTTGCTCCTGAGGCTGCCCGTGCCTTACTCGCTGCCGGTGACGGTCCAGCCGCCGCGATCTGGTTCAATGTGTTGCGGACGACCGGAATTATCAACGAGAAGGCAGCGGATTTACGTGATCAATTGATGCCGCTTGCGCGCCTCACCGGAAATGTTCCAGATGAAGAATGGAGCACCACCAAACTTGATGGCTGGTGGAAAGTTGAGACGGCGACCAGCGAAGAGAAACCAGTTGATATCGAGCGCGCTCATAAACGCGCTACCTTGCTCTATAATCTTCTTGAAGCCCAAGGCGATCCGGTGCCGGCCAGGCGTTGGGAGGCTTTGCTGGATGGCCCACCACAATCCGCGACCGTGATGCCGCAATCAGCCCTGTGGCGCTCGCTCAATAAAGCGACCGACGAAGTAAAGAAAGCCGAAACCGTGTTGCTGGCTATGCTGGCTTTGGGCCAAGCCGGACCGACCCAGGTTAATCCCACCGTGTTGCGCCAAGTGGTAACCAGTCTCAGGCTGGTCGGGCTGGCTACAGAAGCTCGCGACCTGGCGCTCGAAGCCGCGGTCGCTGCCGGGCTATAGGTTCAAATACTATTTGAATGGGTATGTTCCGCATTCAGTGAATTTTATCAAAATTATTTTGATTGATTTATTGTTCGCTTGGTAATTGCATTTTGAAGATTGACCAGTAGTATTATCCCCATGATAGATGTGACTCTTGGCAGCCTTTTTTCGAGTGATTTTTTATGTGAGTCGATTGTCGATCTTGAAGATTGGCAGACATTTGATAATGTCGAAATCGTTACACTTGAAGAGCAACTTAGGGTAATTTTTGATCAATTTCCAACC